>JBIOYC010000045.1:0-18193 GCA_044869955.1 Thermoanaerobaculia bacterium
TCTTCGGCTGAGACCATCATCGGCTCCAGGGCCATGCCGCAGATCGGACAAGTCCCCGGTCCCTCCTGTACCACCTCGGGGTGCATGGGGCAGGTGTAGAGGCCGGCCTTGGCCGGCGTCGGTGGAGGGTGGGCTGACCCAACGTGGCCGTGGTGGGTGTGCTCGGCGGGCTGGTTGCCGCGAGCGAGGTAGCGCTGCGGCTCGACCTCGAACTTCGTCCGGCAGCCGTCGCAGCAGAAGTAATAGGTCGTCCCCTCGTGCTGGGCCGAGTGTCTGGCAGTCGCAGGGTCGACCTTCATGCCACAGACCGGGTCCAGGGCTGGCAAAAGGGGGGCTGGGGTCGAGTCGACAGGCATGGGACCTCCTTGGTCACCGCTGCTTGAGTTGTCCGAAACGGGAGAACACGTCGAGCAGCTCCTCGAGCTTGGTCGCGCGCTCGGCCTCGTCGCCACTCGCCAGCGCCGAGGCGACACAGGTGTGGACGTGGTCGGCGAGGACCAGCTTGCCGACCTCGGAGAGCGCGGCCTGGACCGCCGCGACCTGGTTCAGCACGTCCACGCAGTAGCGGCCACCGGTCAGCATGCGCTCGAGCCCGGCCACCTGTCCGCCGATCTTGCGCAATCGGGCAGCGGCGTTCTCTCGGATCTCTGGGGTCATGGTCGTCCTCCAGGCGCCATGATAACCCATACCGGGTATGGGTATATCTTCGGGCCGGCGGAACCTCCCGCGGAGAACCTGGCCTTGACGGCGGGGGCGTCGAGCCGCGATCCTTCTCCCTCTTCCGGAGAGGAATGGCCATGGCGAACGACGATCTGGAAACGGTCCGCCGACGCATCCGCCAGCTCGATCAGGAGCTCATCGCGCTCGCCGCCGAGCGAGTGAGCCTCGCCCGCAGGGTCGGCGAGATCAAACGCCTGGAGGGCCAGCCGATCGTCGACTTCGCCCAGGAGCTGCGGGTGATGAGCCGGGCGAGGGAGGAAGCCCTCGAGCAGGGCCTCGATCCGTCGATCGCCGAGAACCTGCTCGCCCGCCTGATCCGCGCCGCCATCACCGTGCAGGAAGAGGACAACGTGCGGTCGGCGGGCGGAGGCGCCGGGCAACGCGCCGTGCTGGTGGGGGGGTCCGGGCGCATGGGCCGCTGGATGGCCGCCTTCCTGGCGGCACAGGGCTACGAGACGCTGAACCTCGACCCGCGGGGCGCGGAGGAGGAGAACGCCCGGGCCGAGGCCGCCCTCCCGACCGCCGAGCTGGTGATCTCCGCCGCCCCACCGAGCGCCACGGCCTCGCTCTATCGCTCGTGGTGCGCCCGCCCTCCCGGCGGCGTGATCTGCGACCTCGCCAGCATCAAGACGCCGCTGATCGAGCCGATCCGGGCCCTCCAGCGTGCCGGCGGCCGGGTGGCCTCCCTACATCCGATGTTCGGGCCTTCGACGGTGGTGCTGCGCGGAGCCGACGTGGTGGTCTGCGAGACCGACGACGAAGAAGCGACCGACCTCGCCGAGGCCCTCTTCCGCCCCACCACGGCCCGCTTGATCCGCATCCCGCTGCTGCACCACGACCGCCTGATGGCCGACCTGCTCTCCCTCGCCCATGCCACCGCGATCGTCTTCGCCCTCGCCCTGCCCGAGACCGGACCGCCTCTCCAGAGCCCGACCTTTCGGGTCTTGGAGGGTTTGGCCACGGCGGTGGTGCGCGAGAGCTCCGACGTCTACTTCGAGATCCAGGCCGACAACCCCCACTCGCTGTCGGCGATCGAACGGTTGCGGGCGGCAGTCGAGGAGCTGCTCGCCGTGGTGCGGGCTCGAGACCGCCGCGACTTCCACCGCCTGATGGAGGAAGGCCAGCGGCGGACGGCGGCCTCGGAGAGCTCTACCAGCCGCACTGACGACCGCGGTTCTGCTCGTCCAGCCACGCCTTGAGCGGCGCGAAGTAGTCGAGGATCGCCGTGGCGTCCATCTGCCGGCTGCCCGAGAGGGCCTGGAGGGCATCCGGCCAGGGCCGCGAGAGGCCCATCTCGAGGGTCGCCGCCAGGCGCCGCCCGGCCTCGGCGTTGCCGTAGATCGAGCAGCGGTGCAGGGGTCCGGTGTTGCCAGCCGTCTTGCACAGCTCGCGGTGGAACTGGAACTGCAGGATGTGGGCGAGGAAGTAGCGCGTGTAGGGCACGTTGCCGGCCACGTGGTACTTGGCGCCCGGGTCGAAGTCGGCCTCCGAGCGGGCCACCGGCGGCGCCACGCCCTGATACTTCTCGACCAGCTCCCACCACGCCTGGTTGTAGCGCTCCGGCTTCACCTCGCCGGAGTAGACCTGCCAGCGCCACTGGTCGATCAGGAGGCCGAAGGGCAGGAAGGCGACCTTGTCGAGGGCCTGGCGCATCAGCAGCCCGACGTCCTGGCGGGGGTCGGGCTCGGCGTCGATCATGCCGATCTGCTTCAAGTATTTGGGCGTCACCGAGAGGGCGATGGTGTCGCCGATGGCCTCGTGGAAGCCGTCGTTGGCGCTGTCCTGGTAGAGGAAGGGCAGGCGGTTGTAGGCCCGCTGGTAGAAGTTGTGCCCCAGCTCGTGGTGGATGGTGATGAAGTCCTCGTCGTTGATGCCGATGCACATCTTGATGCGCAGGTCGTCCTGGTAGTCGATGTCCCAAGCGCTGGCATGGCAGACCACGTCGCGGTCTCGCGGCCGGGTGAACTGCGAGCGCTCCCAGAAGGTCGCCGGCAGGGGGGCGAAGCCGAGTGAGGTGAAGAAGCGCTCGGCGATGCGCACCATCTCCCGGTCGTCGACGGCCTTGGCCTTGAGGCGCTCGGTCAGGTCGAAGCCGGGGTCGGAGCTGGCGGGGGCCACCAGGGGGTAGACGTTGGCCCACTGCTGCGCCCACATGTTGCCCAGCAGGTGCGCGGGGATCGGCTCTCCCGGTTTGACCACATCCGCGCCATAGACCTCGGCGAGGCGGGCGCGCACATGGCAGTGCAGGGCCTCGTAGAGGGGCTTGACCTGCCCCCAGAGGCGGTCGAGCTCGCGGGCGAAATCGTCCGGCGGCATGTCGTACTTGGAGCGCCAGAGGGCGCCCACGTCCGCGAAACCCAGCTCACGGGCCCCTTCGTTGGCCAGCCCGGCGAGGCGCTGGAAGTCCCCGCGCATCGGCGCCGACACCGTGCGCCAGCCCACCCAGGCGTCGAGCAGCTCCTGGGCGTCCTTGCTCTCGGCCATCACGCGCTCGAGCCGGTCGATGGTCTGGCACTCGTCCGGCGTGCGGCACCAGCGGCCGGTGCCGAAGGCGGCGTCGAGGGAGGCGGCCAGTCGGGTCACTTCGCCGGTCTTCGCCGGGTCGGCGGGCGCCGGCAGCACCAGGTAGGTACGCAGCAGCTTCAGCTTGCGGGCGGTCTCGGGGTCGACCGCCACGGAGTTGAAGCGGGCGGCCTGCTTGGCGAAGTCGATGGTCGCGGCGGTCAGCCGCTCGTTGGCCTGAGCCGCGAGGATCTGGGTGTCCTCGGTGATGTAGGTCGCCTGCACCCACTGGGCGCGCTGGGAGTCGATGGTCAGCTCCAACAAGCGCCGATCCGCCTCGTCGGCGAAGCGCCGTGCCTCCTCGGGCGTCGGAGCCTGCGCCAGGGAGGGAGCGGTCGCGAGCAACGCGCAGAGGACGATCGAGAACCTTCTCATCCGTGATTACCTCTCAGTCGGTCAACGCCCGCCCCATCCGTTCGAGGGCGTCCTCGAGCGTGGGTCGCGAGCAGGCGAAGGAGATGCGAACGTGGTCATCGTTGCCGAAGGCAGCGCCGGGCACCACGGCCACGCCGGCCTCGCGCAGCAGGTGCTCGGCGAAGGCCGTGGAGCCCCGCCGTTCGCCCCGGAAGGTGCCCGAAACGTCCGGAAAGGCGTAGAAGGCCCCGGAGGGGGCCTGACAGGAGATCCCGGGCAGAGCGTCGAGCCCCGCCACCAGCAGGTCCCGGCGCACCCGGTACTCCTCGATCATCGCCTCGACGTAGGGCTCGGCGCCGGCGATGGCCGCCTCCGCCCCCTTCATGGCGAAGGAGGTCGGGTTCGAGGTGCTGTGGCTCTGGATGGTGGCGACGGCCCCGATCAGGGAGGCCGGCCCGCAGACGTAGCCCAGGCGCCAGCCGGTCATCGAGTACGTCTTGGACAGGGAGCCCACGACCACCACGGTCTCCGGGAAGCGCGTGGCGAGCGAAGCGGCGCTGGCGAAGGGCTCGCCAGGGTAGACGAAGCGGTCGTAGGTCTCGTCCGCAACCAGCAGCACGCCGCGACGGGCACATTCCTCGGCCAGCCTCTCGAGGTCCTCCCGGTGGATGATGCCGCCCGTGGGGTTGCCGGGGGAGTTCAGGATCACCGCGCGGGTACGCGGCCCGAGGGCTGCGATCAGGGGCCCGGCGTGGACCCGGAAGCGATCGGCGCCGGAGGTCGGCACCAGGACCGGAGTGCCGCCGGCGAAGCGCACCTGCTCCGGGAAGCTCACCCAGCAGGGCGACGGCATCACGGCCTCGTCCCCGAGATCGATCAAGGCCATGGCGAGATCGAAGAGGGCCATCTTCGCCCCCACCGTCACCACCACGTCCCGGCTGCTCCAGGGGGCCCCGTAGCGGGCGCCGAGGGCCCCGGCGATGGCGTCGCGCAGGCTCGCGATGCCGGTGCCGTCGGTGTATTTGGTGAAGCCCGCCGCCAGGGCCTCGCGGGCCGCCGAAACCGCCACCTCGGGGGAGGGAAAATCCGGCTCGCCGACCCCGAGGTCGAGGACGTCGACCCCCTGGGCCTTGAGCTCCGAGGCGAGCCTCATCACCCTGAGAGTCGCCGACTCACCGATGCGATCCATCCGCTCTGCCAGACGCATGGCCGCAGATCGTACCACTCGGGCTTCGGGCTAGACTCGACCCGGAAATACCGGACGATGCGGCTCGCCAGACCAACGCCCTACACCCTCCTCGGCGCCTTCCTGGCCGGGCTCGGAGCGGCCTGCTCCAGCGCGCCACCCCGCCTGGCCGCCCCTGGTGAAGCCCCCGGGCCGGCGCTCGAAAGCCACTTCTTGCAGCTTCCCGACCGCGAGATCCACTTCGTCGTCTCGGGCCTCGAGGAGGGGCCTCAGGTGCTCTTTCTGCACGGCTCCCCGGGTTCCTGGCGGGCCTTTCGCTCCTACCTCGAGGATCCCGACCTGGCCGCGCGGGCCCGGCTGATCTCCCTCGACCGGCCGGGCTTCGGCAGCTCCGGGCGCGGTCAGGTGGAGGTCTCTCTACCCCGCCACGCCGGGGCCGCCGCCGCAGTGCTCGAGGCGCTGGGGGGCCGGCGGGCGATCGTCGTCGGCCACTCCTACGGCGGACCGGTCGCGGCACAGCTGGCCGTGGACCGGCCGGATCTGGTGGCCGCCCTGGTGCTGGTGGCGCCCTCGATCGACCCCGGCCTCGAAGAGCTGCGCTGGTTCAACCGAGTCGCGTCGAGCGCCCTGGCGGAGCGGCTTCTGCCCCGGGACCTGGTGACCAGCAACCGCGAGATCCTGCCCCTGGCCGGAGAGCTCGCCGCGCTGTCGCCGAGGTGGGGGGAGATCCGGGCGCCGGTGATCGTGATCCAGGGGCAGCGGGATCGCCTCGTCCACCCCGGCAATGCCGACTTCGCCGAGCGGGTGCTCACGGGAGCCCCCCTGCGGGTCAAGCGGCTGCCGAGCGTGGGTCACCTGATCCCGTGGACTCGGCCGGCGACGATCAAGGGGCCGCTGCTGCAGCTGCTGGACGCACCTCGAAACTAGCGGCGGGAGCCGCTCAAACCAGCCGCAGCACGTGATAGTGCCGCTTGCCCCGGCGCAGCACCACGAACTGCCCGGCCACCACGTCGACCGCCGAGAGCAGGTGGGCGGCATCGTCCACTCGACGGTTGTTGACGTAGATCCCGCCGGCGCCGATCGCTGTCCGTGCCTGGCCGCGGGAGGGAGCCAGACCGCTCGCCGCCAGCATCGTCGTCAGGGCGGCCTCGGGGGTGCCCAGCGAGGCTCGGGGCAGCGGTGTGGACGGGCTGTTGGCGAAACCCTCGGCCAGCTCCTGATCGGAGAGGGTCTCGAAGTCCTCGCCCTCGAACAGCACTCGGGTCGTGCGCTCGGCCCGCGCCAGGGCTTCGGTGCCGTGCACCAGGCGAGTGACCTCCGCGGCGAGGGCCCGCTGCGCCTCTCGTCGCTCCGGTCTGCTCTCGAGGGCCTCGGCCAGGGCGGCGATCTCCTCGAGAGGGAGGAAGGTGAAGCTCTTGAGGTAGCGAACGACGTCGCCGTCCTCGGTGTTGAGCCAGAACTGGTAGAGCTCGTAGGGGCTGGTCAGCTTGGGGTCCAACCAGACGTTGCCCTGCTCGGACTTGCCGAATTTCTTGCCGTCCGAGCGGGTCATCAGAGGGCTGGTCAAGCCGTAGGCGGTGACGCCGCGCAGGCGACGAATCAGGTCGCTGCCGGCGACGATGTTGCCCCACTGGTCGCTGCCCCCCATCTGGAGGCGGCAGCCGTGGCGGTCGTAAAGCTCGAGGAAGTCGTAGGCCTGGAGCAGGCTGTAGCTGAACTCGGTGTAAGAAATGCCCTGGTCGCGGGACTCCAGGCGCACGCGCACCGAGTCGCGCGCGACCATGGCGTTGACCGAGAAGAGCTTGCCGACGTCGCGGAGGAAGTCGAGGAGGTTCAGCTCGCAGAGCCACTCGGTGTTGTCGATCAGGACGGCGCCACGATCGCCGCTGAAGTCGAGGAAGCGCTCGAGCTGGCCACGCAGGCCTGCTGCGTTCTCGGCGAGCTTCTCCCGGGTCAGCATCGGGCGCTCGGACTCCTTGCCGGAAGGGTCGCCGATCAGCCCGGTGCCCCCGCCCACCAACGCGATGGGCCGATGGCCGGCCCGCTGCAGGCGGACGAGGGAGAGCACCGGCAGCAGACTGCCGACGTGCAGACTGGCGGCCGTGGGGTCGAAGCCGATGTAGCCGGTGAAGGGAGCGCGCAGCATCTCCTCGCGCAGCGCAGGGTCGGTGACCTGGTGGATCAGGCCCCGCCGTTCCATCTCATGGAAGAAGTCGGTCGCCATCGAGTGAGTCCCGGCCTAGCTCCGCTTGATCAGTCGAACCACGAACACCAGGACCAGGGCGCCGACCAGGGCCGTGATGAGGCTGGTCAGCAGCCCCCCGCCCGGATAGAAGCCCAGGGCCCGGAACAGGAAGCCGCCGAGGATCGCGCCCACCACACCCACGACGATGTTGCCCAGGAGGCCGAAGCCACTACCTTTGGTCAACTGGCCCGCGAGCCAACCGACCACCGCGCCGACCAAGAGGAACAACAGGAAGCTCTCGAGGCTCATGGAGGCTCTCCTTTCATCTCGTTGGGGGGTTCGTCTCGGCCCGGAGTCTATCCCGTCGCTCGAGTAGGATGAGCTGCTCCACCTTCCCAGGAGGTTCTTGCCCATGCCCGAGTGGCTGCTCTACGGCGCCAACGGCTACACCGGCGAGCTGATCGCACGGCACGCCGTGGAACGCGGCCTGACCCCCGCCCTGGCCGGGCGCAACGCCGAGGCGGTGGGACGCCTGGCGGCAGAGTTGGGGCTGGCTCACCGCGCCTTCGGTCTAAGCGACCCCGCACGGGTCGAGAGCGAGGTGGCCGGCTTCGCCCTGGTCCTCCATGCCGCCGGGCCCTTCGTCCAGACCAGCCGGCCCATGGCCCGGGCCTGCCTCGCCCAGGGCGCGCACTACCTCGACATCACCGGTGAGATGGGGGTCTTCGAGGCCCTGCTGCGGCTGGGGGCCAAGGCCCGCGACGCCAGCGTGGTGCTGCTGCCGGGGGTCGGCTTCGACGTCGTGCCCTCGGACTGCCTGGCGGCCCGCCTGCACGCCGCGCTGCCCGAGGCGGAATCCCTGGAGCTGGCCTTCTGGAGCGCCGGGGGGAGCTGGAGCCGCGGCACCCTGCGCACGATGATCGAGAGCCTGCCCCGGGCCGGCGCCATCCGCAGGAACGGCGAGATCGTCCCCGTGCCCCTCGCCTGGGATGCCAAGCAGATCGACTTCGGCCCGGCCCGCCGGTGGGCGGTGACGATCCCCTGGGGCGACGTGTCGACCGCCTTCCACACCACGGGCATCCCCAATGTCCGGGTCTACACGGCGATGCCCCGCAGCGTGATCCGCCGGATGCGCCTGCTGCGCCCCTTGCTGCCCCTGGCGGGCCTGGGTCCGGTGAAGCGACGCCTGGCGACCTGGGCGACACGGCGGATCACGGGGCCCTCGGCAGAAATCCGCGAGCGGGCTCGGATGCACCTGTGGGGACAGGCCACGGCGGCCGACGGGAGGCGGGCGACGGCCACCCTGGAAACCCCCGAGGGCTACCGGCTGACCGCCTTGGCGGCCGTGGAATGCGCCCGCCGGGTGCTCGCCGGCGAAGTACCACCCGGCGCCTGGACCCCCGCCCGCGCCTTCGGCGCAGGCTTCGTGGCGACCCTGCCGGGGGTGGTGGAGGGGCCGCTGGTGGTGCACGGGCGGGGGTGAGGGGCTGGATGGCGAAGCACTGTTTCCGCGTTTACGTCGACGAGTCGGGGGACGAGGGGTTCGTGTTCCCGGAGCCAGGCTTCGGCAGCTCGCGCTGGTTCGTCCTCAGCGCTGTCGTCGTCCGGCAAGAGAACGATCTGCGGATGGTGCGCGTTCTGGAGGGGATCCGGGAACTCCTGGGGCGAGAGCGGAAAGCAACGCTCCACTTCTATCGGCTGAATCACTCACAAAGGCTTCCCTACCTCCGCGCCGTCGCGGCCGAACCCCTCAGGACGGTCTCTGTGCTCATTCACAAGCCCTCGATCAGGGAGCCCGAGCGCTTCAAACAGGAGGGCCACCGGCTGTATCGCTACGCCACCCGCCTCCTGCTTGAGCGGGTTTCCTGGCTGTGTCGAGATCACCACAAGAGTCCAGACGCGCCACCCACGGCAGAGGTGATCTTCTCGAACCGCGCACAGATGTCCTACAACAAGCTGCGGGACTACCTATCACTGCTCCAGGCGCAAAGTCAGAACCGAAGCATCGAGATCGACTGGGCAGTTGTGGATCCTGCTCGCATCCGTGCCGTCGAGCACTCGCAACTCGCTGGTCTTCAGGTCGCTGACGCGGTCGCTTCGGGCCTCTTCCAGGCGGTGAATGCCAACCGGTTCGGGGACGTGGAGCCGCGGTATGCGTCTCTGCTCAAGCGGACCTTCTATCGAGGGAAAAGCGGAAGGGTGCTGGGCTACGGCGTCAAGCCCTGGCCGGGAACGGTCGAGGACTTGAAACGAGAAAGCCCGCACGCGGCGGGCTTTCTGGACTTGCTTGGCGAGTGAGAAACAGGCCCCAGGTTCGAGGATCCCGCCCGATCCGGGCTGCCACCGTCACCGGTGACCTCTACAAACCCTGCGCTTGCCTGCCCGGGTAGCATAACCGGGCAGGGTCCACAACGCAAACTCACTTTCGCCCGCTCACCGCCCTCGCGCCAGCTCGGCTTCGGCGGCGAGGGCGCCGAAGGAGGCCCAACCTGGGCCTTCGGCAAGCTCGCGGAAGAGCTCCCGGCCGCGGGCCGCATCGCCGGCGAGCTGGAAATAGAGACCGACGCCGTAGGTGACGGTGGCGCGGTCGAGGTCCGAGCCCGCCCGGGCCTCGGCCAGGAGGTGCTCGGAGTCGAGGTCACCCCGGTAGACCAGCAGCAGCTTCTGGTAGGCGCCGCTCTCGAGCATCGGCTGGTCGGCCCGCACTGGCGCCAGGGCCTCCGCGGCCTCGGCGTCACGGCCCAGCCGGCGCAGGGTCAGCACCAGCCAGTAGCGCATCGCCACCTCCATGTCCGGATGGGTGGCGACCTCCGTCCCTCGGCGGTAAGCCGCCAGGGCCGCCGGCCAGTCCCCCTGGAGGTAGCGCGCCAGCCCCAGGTGATACCAAAGGTTGCCCTGGAGCGTGCTGGTGGGCACGTTGGCCGCATTGGGCAGGCCGTCCGGCTCGATCTCGTCCGGCTGCCCCTGCAACCTCTCGAGGGCCAGCTCGAAGTCCCGGGCCGCCTCGTCGAGCCGTCGCACGGTCAGGTAGCGGTGGCCCCGGTGGCGCAGCAGGTGGGGCTCCTGCGGGAAGCGCTCGAGGGCGCGGCCGTAGTGGGCGATCGCCTCGCGGTAGCGGCCCAGGTAAGCCAGCCGCCGCCCCACCCACACCCAGCCCTCCACCCGCTCCGGATGGCGCGCCAGCTCGCGCTCGGCCTCGGCCAGCTGGCTCCGGCGCTCCTCCTCCACGGCCGGCGGCAGGACCGGGGCGAAGAGGGGCCGGCCGAGCAGCGAGACGGCCTCGGGGGTTGCCGGCTCGGCCCGCTCAGGGGCCGGCCCGAGAGGGGCCGAGCAGGCACCGAGCACCAGGGATAGGAAAACGAGCAGACGAGTGCCCATCAGGAGCCCTCCGCGGATGAGAGGCCCGATCCTAACTCCGCCCCGCTGGCCGGGTCGGGGAAAGGCATAGAATGAACAGGTCGCAATCTCTGTATAGGACAGGACATGGCGAATCAGACCGTCACCGGTCTCCTCACGGACGAGGCCGGGGCCGAGGTCTACCGCGAGCTCGAGAGACTGGCTGCGGCCTTTCTGCGACGGGAAGGGCCCGGCCAGACCCTGCGCACCGGCACCCTGGTCCACGAGGCCTACCTGCGCCTGGCCCGGCAACGGCAGGCGGCCTGGCAGAACCGCGCCCATTTCTTCGGCATCGCGGCGCTGATGATGCGCCGCATCCTGGTCGAGCACTCGCGCAGCCGCCATCGGGCCCGGGTGGGTAGCGGAGCCCTCCACCTCTCCCTCGACGCCCTCGGTGACCTCGCGCTGGTCACGCCGGCCGAGATCCTCCTCCTCGACGAGGCGCTGCATGAATTGGCCCGCAGCTACCCCCAGGCGGCCCGCATCGTCGAGCTGCGCTATTTCGGCGGTCTGAGCGAGGGCGAGGCCGGAGAGCTGCTCGGCCTCTCCGTGCCGACGGTGAAGCGACGCTGGCGGATGGCGCGAGCCTGGCTGCATCGCTACCTGACCGCCGAGGGGAGCGCGCATGAAGCCTGAGCTGGCGGCGAGGGCCCAGGACCTCTTCGATCAGGCGATCGAGCTGGCCCCCGGCGACCGCGACGCCTTGATCGACGGCGCCTGCGACGACAGCGACAGCCTGCGGCGCGAGGTGGCCTCCCTGCTGGCCGCAGACCTGCAGCTGGGCGGCGAGGACGATCCGGACGGCTCGCGCTCGGCTCCACCCCTCCGTGTGGGCCCGTACCGCCTGGTCTCCAAGATCGGCGAGGGCGGCATGAGCGGGGTCTTCCTGGGAGTCCGCGACGACGGCGAGCTCGAGCGCCGAGTGGCGATCAAGCTGATCCGCCCCGAGCTCGCCACCCCCGACATGGTCCGCCGCTTCGAGACCGAGAGGCAGATCCTCGCCAGCCTCGACCACCCCGGGATCGCCCGCCTCCACGACGCCGGGCGCACCCACCACGGCGCTCCCTACTTCGTGATGGAGCACATCGAGGGGGAGGCGATCGATCGCTACTGCGATCACCACCGGCTCGCCGTCGCCCAACGCCTGGCCCTGTTCCGCGAGGTCTGCCTGGCGGTCCATTTCGCCCACCAGAACCTGGTGGTCCACCGCGACCTCAAGCCGAGCAACATCCTGGTCACCGCGCACGGGCGGCCCAAGCTGCTCGACTTCGGCATCGCCAAGCTGCTCAACCCCGGCCTCGCTCCGCGGACCAGTGAGCCGACGGTGGTCTGGGAGCGCCTGCTCACGCCCGAGTACGCCAGCCCCGAGCAGCTCCTCTCGCGACCGATCACCACCGCGAGCGACGTCTACTCGCTCGGCGTCCTGCTCTTCAAGCTGCTGGCCGACCGCCTGCCCCTCGACCTCTCGGGCTTGACGCCGGCGGAAGCCGAGCAGCGGATTGCCACCGCCGAGCCCCCTCGACCAAGCGCGGCCCTGCGGGCGGCGCCCGCCCTCGCCGAGGTCGCGACCTGCCGGGGCAGCACGCCCCGCGGCCTCGTGCGACTGCTCGCGGGAGACCTCGACGCCATCGTCGCCCGGGCCTTGCGCAAGGAGCCCCAGAACCGCTACGCCTCGGCCGCCGAGCTCGCGGAGGACCTGCGTCGCCACCTCGAGGGGCTGCCGGTCGCGGCCCGTCGAGGCCGCTGGCGCTACCGGGCCGGACGTTTCGCCCGCCGCCACCGTCTCGCCGTCGGCGTGGGGACTGCCGGAGCCTTGCTGATCCTGTCGGCGACCGTCGCCCTGGCCGTGCTCTCGGGGCGCCTCGCCGAGGAGAGGGACGTCGCCCGCCGGGAGCGAGACCGGGCGCAGGGCATCGCGAGCTTCCTCGGGCACGTCTTCGAGCAGGGCGGGGCGGACCAGGCGCAGGGTCGCGAGGTCACCATCCGAGAGGCGCTGGAGCAGGCCTCCCGGCGTTTGGAGGTCGACCTCGCCGACCAGCTGGAGCGGAAGGCCGAGCTGCTGACCACCCTGGGGGAGGTCCACTACGGCCTCGCGCTCTTCCCCCGGGCCGCGGAGCTCCACCAGGCGGCCCTCGAGGCCCGCGTCGAGAGCCTGGGGCCCGATCATCCGGCGGTCGGCCAGAGCCTGGTCTTGCTGGGCGACGCGCTCCGGCGGGCCGGCCAGTATCCCGAGGCGGAGAGCACGCTCCGCCGGGCGCTGGCCCGGGAGCTCGCCCTGCCCTCGCCCGATCCCCTCGCCGTGGCGGCGAGCCGGATCGAGCTCGGACGGCTGCTCTCGGAGGCCGGACGGCCAGCCGAAGCGGAGCCCCTGCAGAGGGAGGCCCTGGAGGCTCGAGAGAGGTTCCTCGGTCCCGGCCACCCACTCGTCGCCGACGCGCTCGGCTCCCTCGGCAGCTCCCTGGGCCGCCAGGGACGCTGGCAGGAAGCGGAGACCCTCCACCGTCGTGCCCTCGGCCTGTTCGAGCGCAGCCAAGGCCGCCAGAGCATCGAGGTGGCGGCGGCGCTCAACAGCCTGGCGAGCGAGCTGGTCGGCCTCCAGCGGCTCGCCGAGGCCCAGCAGCTGCTCGAGGAGGCGGACCGCATCGAGGTGCGCCTCCTCGGTGAGCGGCATCCAAACCGTCCGGCCCGCCTCTCGAACCTCGGGGCCCTGGCCTCCCGGCAGAAGGACTATGCCCAGGCCGCCGGCCACTTCGAGACGGCGCTCGGGCTCGGCCGCGAGATGCTGCCCGCGGGCCACCCCCACCTCTTCTTCATGCTCCACGGCCTCGGCCTCTCCTGGACCGAGCTGGGTCGCGCGGGAGACGCCGAGCCGCTGCTGCGGGAGGCCCTCGAGCTGCGGCGGCGAGCGGTGCCCACGGGGCATTGGGAGCTCGCCTGGGCCGAGGTTTGCCTGGGGCGGTGCCTGCTCGCCCAGAGGCGCTTCGCCGAGGCCGAGCCGCTGCTGCTCGGTGGTCTCGCTCCCCTGCGCGAACAGCAGGCCGCCGGGGCCAACAAGGTGCGGATCACCCTCGAGAAGCTGGTAGAGCTCTACCGGTCGTGGGGCCGCCCCGAGAAGGCCGCACCCTTCGAGCAGATGCTGACCGCAAAGTCCTGATCCCTTCCTGCCCTCGACCAGCGCGTGGTCGAGCAGGGGCCGGTTCGACCTCGCAAGCGGGCCGGCCTGGATGCTCGATCAGCGCGGGCGTGGCCCGCGGAAAGGAGTCCTGCCATGTCTCGATCCGTCGTCTTGGCGCTGGCCGTCGCTCTCGGTCTCGCCGGCGCCCAGGTGGCCCGCGCGCAGTTCTGCGAAACGGACTGCGCCAACGTCTGCACGGGGTCGTCGTTGTGCTCCGAATCGTGTACCGAGGACTGTGATCAACCCAGCTCCTGCGGGGCCTACGGTGTTTGCGACATCGACCCGGATGACGATGGCGTCATCAGCAACGACAACTGTCCGCTGACCTACAACCCGAGCCAGGCGAACTGCGACGGCGATTCCGCCGGGGATGTCTGCGATTCCCTGAACGCCGCCTACTACCCCACCGCCGGCTCTCAGGCCTGCCACATCGTGGGCCGGACCCACTTCGCCTACTTCGACGTCGCACTCCACACGGAAGCCCCCATCCACGACAGCAGCTCATGCGGCGCCCCGGATGGCTGGGCGCACTACGGCGGACCCACTCTCAGCTGTAGCTGGCTCCAGGCTCAAACGCTCTTGGCCTGCTGCGACCTCCGTTTCGGTCCCGTGCTGTGCACGCAGTACCTCAACAACAACCAATGCCACCCGGCGATCCTGACCTTCTGAGCTCCAAGCTGGGCCGGCCCACCCCTGACGATGGGGGCCCGCGGCGGGGCGACGGCGGTATCCTTCCGCCGTCCAACGCCGCGAGGTCCCCATGCCCCTGCCCTTCCCCGTCCTCACGCCCGAAGAAGCCGCCGCGCTAATCTCCCACGGCTCGACGATCGGCTTCTCGGGCTTCACCGCCGCCGGCGCCGCCAAGGCGATTCCCCTCGCCCTGGCGCGGCGGGCCGAGGCCGAGCACGCCGCCGGCCGGCCTTTCCAGGTCGGGGTGCTCACCGGCGCCTCGACCGGCCCCTCTTTGGACGGCGCCCTGGCCCGGGCCCGGGCCATCCGCTTCCGCACTCCCTACCAGTCGGACCCCCTCCTGCGAGCGCAGATCAACGCCGGCGAGGTCAGCTTCGTCGACATGCACCTCTCGGTGCTGCCCCAGATGGTGCGCTACGGCTTCCTGGGGCCGGTGCACTGGGCGGTGGTCGAGGCCGCGGAGGTCACGGGCGGCGGCGGCGTGCTGCTCACCGGCTCGGTGGGCGCCAGCCCGACTTATCTGCGCATGGCCGAGCGGGTGCTGATCGAGGTCAACGCCCGCCACCCCGCCATCCTGCTCGGCCTCCACGACCTCTTCGAGCCCGCCGACCCTCCCACCCGCCAGGAGATCCCGGTCTTCCACGTCGCCGACCGTGTCGGCTCGCCGATCGTCACCATCGACCCCAAGAAGATCGCCGGCATCGTCCTGACCGACCTCGACGACGAGAACACTCCGTTCGGCGCTCCGACCCCGGTGACCGAACGGATCGGCCACAACATCGCCGACTTCCTGGTCGCCGAAATCCGCGCCGGACGCATCCCCAAGGGCTTCCTGCCCCTCCAGTCGGGAGTGGGCGACATCGCCAACAGCGTGCTCGCCGCCCTCGGCGACAACCCCGACGTCCCCGATTTCGAGATGTACACCGAGGTGGTGCAGGACTCAGTGGTGCCCTTGATCGAGCGGGGCCGAGTGCGTTTCGCCTCGACCTGCTCCCTGACCTTCTCCCCCGACGTGGCCCGCCACGTCTACGCCCGCCTCGACTTCTTCCGCCAGCACATCCTGATGCGCCCGCAGGAGATCTCGAACCATCCGGAGATCGTCCGCCGGCTGGGCGTGGTGTCGATGAACACGGCGATCGAGATCGACATCTTCGGCAACGTCAACTCCACCCACGTGTTGGGGCACCAGATGATGAACGGCATCGGCGGCTCGGGGGACTTCACCCGCAACGCCTACCTCTCGGTCTTCTCCTGCCCGTCGACCCAGAAGGGCGGCAAGGTCTCGACTATCGTGCCCCTGGCCAGCCACATGGACCACTCGGAGCATTCCGTGCAGATCGTCGCCACCGAGCACGGTGTGGCCGACCTGCGCGGCAAGGACCCCCATGAGCGCGCCCGGCTGATCATCGACCACTGCGCCGACCCGGCCTACCGCGAGCAGCTCTGCGATTACCTGCGCATCGTCCGCCGGGGCCACGAGCCGCTGCGCCTGGGCGCCGCCTTCGCCATGCACGAACGCTTCGTGGCTACCGGCGACATGCGCGGCGTGGACTTCGGAGCCCGCTTCCAGGGGTGAGGCGGAGATGAGCAGGCGGATGGTCGCCGGCGTCGCCCTCGCCCTCGGCCTGGCGGCCTCGTTCGCCGGCTGCAACAGCCTGGGCTACTACGGCCAGGCCGTCCGGGGCGGGCTCGAGATCGTCTGCAAGAAGCGACCGATCGCCCGGCTGCTGGCCGATCCCCATCTGGCGCCGCCGCTGCGCGAGCGACTGGTCCTGACCCAGCGCATCCGGGACTTCGCCGTCTCGGCTTTGGGCTTGCCGGACAACGCCAGCTACCGCTCGTACGCCGACCTCGGCCGGCCCTACGCCTCCTGGACGGTGACCGCCGCCCCCGAGCTGTCGCTCACCCCCCTAGAGTGGTGCTTCCCCATCGCCGGCTGCGTCACCTACCGCGGCTACTTCTCCCGCGACGCCGCCGAGCGCTTCGCCCGCGGGCTCCGATCCCAGGGTTACGAGGTGGAGGTGGGGGGAGTCCCCGCCTTCTCCACCCTCGGCTGGCTGGCGGACCCGGTGCTCAACACCTTCGTCGACCGGCCCGACGCCGACCTGGCCGGCTTGATCTTCCACGAGCTCGCCCATCAGGTGGCCTATGCCGCGGACGACACGGCGTGGAACGAGTCCTTCGCCACGACGGTCGAGCGGGAGGGTGTGGCGCGCTGGCTCGAAGCCGAAGGGCGCGCCGGGGAGATCGCCACCTGGCGCCGGGACCTCACCCGCGAGGAGGCGGTGCTGGCCCTGCTGGCCGAGGCCCGGATGCGGCTGGCCGAGGTCTACGCCTCCCCCGAGAGGAACGATTGGAAGCGCACCGAGAAGGCCCGGCTGCTCGCCGAGCTGCGGGCCCGGCACCAAGCGCTGGCCGCGGAGTGGGGCGGCTCCCCCTGGGAAGGCTGGCTGGGTGAAGGCCTGAACAACGCCCGCCTCGCCTCCTTCGCCGCCTACCACGAGCTGGTGCCCGCCTTCGAGGCCCTGCTCGAGAGGGAAGGCGGCAGCCTGCCCGCCTTCTACGCCCGGGTGCGGGAGCTCAGCCGGCTGCCGGCGCCGAGACGCCGGGGAGAGCTCGGGGCGCTAGCGGAATAGCTCGACCAGGTGGAAGCTGGCGGCGGCCACGACGGCGGCGATCGGGATGGTCAGCACCCAGGCCCAGACGATGCGACCCGCCACCCCCCAGCGCACGGCGGAGACCCGGCGCGTGGCGCCGACGCCGATGATCGCGCCAGTGATGGTGTGGGTGGTGGACACCGGGATGCCCCAGAGGGTGGCGCCGATCAAAGTCGCCGCTCCGGCGCTCTCGGCACAGAAACCCCCGAAAGGCTGCAGCTTGGTGATGCGGTTGCCCATGGTCTTGACGATGCGCCAGCCCCCGAAGAGGGTGCCGAGGGCGATGGCGGCGTGGCTGATCAGGATCACCCACAGAGGCACCTCGAACTTCGTGAGGTAGCCGGAGGAGACCAGCAGGCCGGTGATGATGCCCATGGTCTTCTGCGCGTCGTTGCCGCCGTGGCCGAGGCTGTAGACCCCGGCCGAAAGGAGCTGCAGCTGCCGGAACAGCTTGTCGAGGCGGAACGGGTTCCAGCGCCGGAAGCCCCAGGTCACCGCGACCTTGAAGAGGAAGGCCAAGGTCATGCCGATCAGCGGCGCGAGGACGATGAAGGCGAGAGGCTTGATCCAGCCCGCGAGCAACACGGCGCCGAAGCCCGCCTTGGCCACCGCGGCCCCGGCATAGCCGCCGATCAGGGCATGAGAGGAGGAGACCGGCAAGCCGTAGTACCAGGTGAAAAGGTTCCAGAAGATCGCGCCCAGGAGGCCGGCGAAGATCACCTGCTGGTTGACCACGGCGAGGTCGATCATGCCCTTGCCGATGGTCTTGGCGACGTGGGTGCCGAGCACGAAGGCGGCCACGAAGTTGAAGAACGCGGCCCAGACCACGGCCTTGTGGGGCGACAGCACCCGGGTCGAGACCACGGTGGCGATGGAGTTGGCCGCGTCGTGGAAGCCGTTCAGGAAATCAAAGACGAGCGCGACCAGGACGATCACGATGACGGAGACCAGCAGGGGGTCGATGGCCGGCTCCGCTACTGATGCTTGAGGATGATCCGTTCCAGGACGATGGCCACGGCCTCACCGGCGTCGGTGGCGCCCTCGAGCGTCTCGATGATCTCCTTGGCCTTGATGACGAAGATCGCGTCCCGGCCGGAGTCGAAGATGCGCGCCATGGCCTCGCGGTACAGCCGGTCGCCTTCCTTCTCCAGGTCGTTGATCCGCCGGCAGCGCTCCAGCATCTTGTCGGAGTCGCGCAGGTGCATCACCGCCTGGCGGATCTCCTCGGCCTGCTTCTGGATGATGCGCGCCAGGTCCGGCGCGTCCGG
>JBIOYC010000046.1:0-8391 GCA_044869955.1 Thermoanaerobaculia bacterium
ATGCCGAAGAGGCTGATCGGCAGCAGGTAAAGATATTGCGCCGAGCCCAGGGCGGCCACGGCGCCGGTGGCCAGGAAGGAGGCCAGGAAGAGGTCGAGGTAGCCGCCGAGCTGCACCACCCCGCGCCCGAGCAGCAGAGGCCAGAAAGCGGTGAGGGCCTCCGGGACGCCCCTCACCCGGTGCGAGAAGGAAGGACGCAGGCCCCCAAGCAGGGAGAGCACCACCGGCAGCTGCACCAGGAACTGCAGGATGCCTCCCGCCAGGGCCCCCCAGCAGGCGGCGAACAAGAGGCGGTCGAGGTCGGCCGGCCCGGAGCGCCCGGCAAAGAGCAGGGCGCCGATGATCGCCAGGTTCCACGCCGCCGGCGCCGCGTAGGCGAGCAAGAAACGGCGGTGGCTGTTCAAGATCGCCAGCGCCCACACCGACAGCACCAGGCAGCCGGTCATCGGGAAGACGATGCGCACCGCCCGCACGGTGAGCGCGAAGCGGTCGACCGCTCCCGGGGTGGCGGCATCGCGCAGGAAGCCGCTCGCCAGCACGGCGACCAAGGGCTCGGCGAGCAGGATTCCGAGGATGACCAGGGCGGCGGTGACGGCGGTGAGTAGGCCGAGGAGAGCCCCGGCGAAGCGCCGGGCGTCGTCGCGCCGCCCCTCTTCCAGCAGGCGGGCGTAGACCGGGATGATCGAGGCGGAGAGGGTGCCCTCCCCGAGCAGCACCTGGAGCACGTTGGGGGCGCGCAGGGCCGCCCCCAGCACGTCGGCATGAGGGCCGAGGCCGAGGGCGGCGCCCACTACCCGCACGCGCAGGAAGCCGAGGAGGCGCGAGAGCAAGATGCCGGCGGCGACGGCGGGGACACCACCGAGCCGCCGGCCTCGAGGGCTCTCTACTGCTGCCACGTCGGCGGAGCCGGCGGCGGCTCGAAGGGCGACGGCGGCTCCGGTGGCGCCGGCGGCGGGGCCGGTGGCATGGGCTGCCCCTTCTTGCCGAAGGCTGCCAGGTAGATCAGGGCGCCGATCATGGCGAAGATCGAGAACAGCACCAGGGAGAAGGCGAGCCCCATCAGGATGCCGGCGGCCGTTCCGGCGCCGCTCGACGCCATGACGTTCAGAAAGCCCTTGAGCGCCTCGGGCACCTCCTCGCGAGACATCATCTCCTGCAGCTGGGCCCGGCTGCGGGCGTTCATACCCGACATCAGGAAGGTGAAAGGCAGCTGGACGATGGTCGAGATCACCGCCCCGAAGATGCCCGTCAGGGCGCCGAGCAGGGCGGCATCCCCGTAGGGCGGCGACGCCGGAGCCGGCAGGTCCTTGAAGTAGAGGTAGGCAGCCAGCATGCCACCGGCGATCACCAGGGCGCAGCAGGCGCAATTCAGACAGTTCAGGAATGGGATGGCCGAGGCCACGCCCAGGGCCGCGCCGCCGATCAGGGCCGGCCTCATCATCCTCTGATCAACCAGGCTCATAGCTCTCCTTCCGCCTCTCGAGGAAGCGATGCCAGAGATCCGCCACGGCCGCCCACACCAGGAGGGCGACGGGGAACCCGGCAGCAAAGCCGGTCGCGAACCGGTCCCAGGGGCGGTTCAGCACGACCAGCACGTCGACCAGCATCGGGACCATGAAGGCCAGAACCCAACGAGGATTCTCGACCAGCCAGGAGCGCAATCGATGGAGATACGGCAAGAGCAACAGGCCGGTGAAAAACCCTACGTAGAGGCCGAGGCAGCGGTTGCACACCGCCAGCGGATGGCCGGCGCAGAAGAACGAGCGGCCGGGGATCTGGTGGCAGACCGGTCGGAAGAAGCGGTAGATCCACTCCGCCACGGCCCAGCCTTCGGCCCGGGCGATCGGGGCCAGCAGGGTGGCGCCGATCCACAGACCGCTGCCCAGGACCAGCAGCCAGTAGGCCAGGTTGCGCTCGAGCTTCATCGAAGTGGCTGCATGCTAGCAAACTGGTCGCCGTCCTGGGAGCGCCGAGCCGCCTCACTGTCTCACTTCGGCCGCCGCGCGCACTCTTCAGGGCAGAGCCCACGACCTGTCCAGGTCGGTGGGCGAGGCTTTGACCTGGGAGAAACCGATGAGCGAGCTACCGTACAAGCTGGCGAAGGGCGAGCACAAGGTGGTGGTGGGCGCGGTGCGGGACAACCCCCTGACCGAGCTCAAGGCGGCCGTGGACCGCAACTACGTGCACGTGAAATTCACCGAGACCCGTGGCGGCACCGAGCTGGGCTTCCGGCTCGACCCCGCCTACTCCGACCTGTCCAAGGCCGACTTCGCGAAGGGCGCCGGGGAGATCCGCCTGGCCGGCAACCTCAAGCTCGACGGCGTGCCGGTGCGCTGTGTGGCCGACATCGACCTCAGCAAGATGGAGGGTTGGGGCCACCTCGAGATCCTCGAAGAGGCCGCCCCCGCCGCCAACTAGCGGCGCGCCTTGGGCACGAAGCGCACCTCGAAGAGCTTGCCCCAGAACTTGCCGGTGAGAAGAAAGGTCTTGGTCTCCGGCCGCCAGGCGATGCCGTTCGCCACCTCGGCCCGGTGGCCCGGGTCGAGACCCCGCAGCAGCGAGGCGTCGACCGTGGCGGTCACCACCCCCGTCTCGGGGTCGATGCGCACCAGCTCGTCGGTGGTGTAGACGTTGGCCCAGATCGCCCCCTCGACGCATTCCAGCTCGTTCAGGAGGTCGAGCGGCCGCCCGCCCCGGGTAACGGCCAGCCGGCCGATCTCGGCGAAGCTCTCGGCGTCGCGCAGGGTGAGAGTGGCCGTGCCGTCGCTCATCACCAGCCGGGAGCCGTCCCAGCACAGTCCCCATCCCTCCCCCGTGAAGCTTCGCTCGGCGGCCCGGCTCATGTCCCCGAGGGTCCAGTAGAGAGCCTTGCCCTCCTGCCAGGTCAGCTGCACCAGCCTCTCCCCCACCCGCGCCAGGCCTTCGCCGAAGCACTCCGGCGGCAGCGCCACCTGCCGCTGTACCGTACCGGTCGCGAGCTCCACCTGCCGCAGGCTGGAGCGGCCATAGAGACCGGTGCTCTCATAGAGAGAACCGGCGTGCCAGACCAGGCCCTGGGTGTAGGCCCCGGGGTCGTGGGGGTACTCGGCCACCACCTCGACCTCCCAGTCCCCGCCGCCCGGGGCCGGCGCGGCCGGTGCCGGCAGAGGCACCTCCTCCGGCCCTTGCTCGGGGGCCGGACGGGACAGCACGTAGGCCAGGCTGGCCAAGGCGAGGCCCCCCAACAAGAGCTGGCCGGCGCGGCTCACCTCGGCACCTCGGCCCAGGAGCAGCCGGGATCCTCGCTCGCCAGGCCACCGATCGGCTGGCCCGGAGGCGCCTCCGCCGCCGTCGGCAGGACCACTGGCGCCCCGATGCCACGCTCGAGGAGACGCTCGATCTCGCGGCCGAGAGCCCGATCGTGCACGGCCTGCCCGCCTTTGCCCGTCGCCGCCCGCAAGCGCGTGCCCAGGCTCTCGAGCTCCCCCGCCACTCTGGCTTTCACTGCCATCGACGCCCGGGCGTCCAGCCACAGCTCGCCCAGCCGGCGGACGGTGGCGGCCTGGACGGTGCGGCTGACCTCCGCCAGCCGCGGGGAAGCCGCGGCATCGGCGGCGGGGAACGCCCGCTCGCTCAGGCGATCGAGCACCTCGGCGAGGCCGGGCAGGGTCCCGTCGCGGCGGTTCTGGTCGACCAGCCGGGCCGCCCGCGCGGGCTCCAGCAGCACGGCCAGGGCGAGGTCGGCAGCGGTGGCAGCGGCGCCCAAGGCGTCGAATGTCGGACGGGTGGCCCCGCCGAACATCTCGCGGTTGGGCGGGTGCTCCGGCGGCCGGGGCAGCAGCCAGGCGAGGGCGCCCTCGGGCACGTCCAGCCGCTCCGGCTCGAGGGTGGCGAGCACCGCGGCGAGGGCCCGGCGCTGGGCTTCTCCCGGCACCGGCCGCGCACCGGCCCCCTGGTCCCCGGCCAGGGCGTAGCGGTAGTCGAGCCCGGCGATCAGCTTGCCGGCGGCCTCGAGCTGGTAGCGGTGGTGCAGGTAGACCGTGGCGAAGACCTCCTCGAGCAGTGCCAGGGGTCGGCCGGGGGCCAGGTTCCCCGGCCCGAAGCGGGAGAGGGCGATGCGCCGCACCTCCAGGGTGCGCAGCAGCTCCTCGGCGGCATCCTGGCCGTTGTCCCAGAGGTGGGCGAGGGGATGCGCGGAGCCCAGGGGGCGAGCGTCCTCGTCGGTCAGGAAGAGAAGCCCCCGGGCCACGCCCTCGGCGGCGATCGCCGCCAGGGCCGCCGCCTCGTCCATACCCGGAGGAAACTCGCCGTAGGCGTAGCGCACGGCGTGGAGGTCCCAGGCCCCCACTCCCACCCCGTAGGCCGCCGTGGGGTCGAGCTCACCCTCGGCGGTCACCCGGATCCAGGGCGCCGGATAGTCCATCACCGAGGCCCGGCCGCCGTAGGTCGAGGCGGCGAAGTTGTGGGCGAAGCCCAGGGCGTGGCCCACCTCGTGGGCCGCCAGCTGGCGGATGCGCGCCAGCGAGAGCTGCACCGGGTCGTCCGGGCCGCCGCTGCCGGTGCGGGCCGTGCCGAGCAAGCCCTCGAAGAGCAGCCGGTCCTGGCGCACCCGCAAGGAGCCGAGGGTGACGTGGCCCTTGACCATCTCGCCGGTCCGGGGGTCGATGACTCCCCCGCCGTAAGACCAGCCTCGGGTGGCGCGGTGCACCCACTGGATGACGTTGAAGCGCACGTCCAGGGGATGGGCCCCCTCCGGCAGCAGCTCGACCCGGAAGGCGTCCACGAAGCCCGCCTCCTCGAAGGCCCGGGCCCACCAGCTCGCCCCCTGCACCAGGGCCGAGCGCACGGGCTCGGGGGCGCCACGATCGACGTAGTACACGATCGGCTTCTTGACCAGCGAGCGCGCCGCCGCCCGATCCACCTTCTCGAGTCGATGCCGCACCAGGAAGCGCTGCTCGATCGGCTGATCGAGGGGTACGGCGTAATCGGCGAAGCTCTCGGCGTAGGAGCCCGTGCGAGGGTCGAAGGGACGGGGCCGATAGCCCACGTCCGGTAGCCGGATCAGCGATTGGTGCTGCACCAGGGTAACCGATCGGGGCGCGGGCACGGTGGCGGCGAGCTCCGGGCCGGGATCGTTGCCGGCGAAGGTCAGCAGGGCCTCGAGCTCGAGATTGTCCGGGAAGGCCAGGCAGCCGCCGAGGTCGATGCCGCTGCGGTCGGAGTCGAGGGTGAAGCTGCCCTCCCCCACCCCCTGGAGCGTCGCGGCCACCCCGTGGGCGTCGCGCAGCAGGAACCCCGAGAGGTCGATCAGACTGCGGCCGTCCGGTTCCTCGGCGGCGACCTCGCTGGCCCAGAGCACCGAGCTGGCGAAGGATTCGGCCAGGGCCCGGCGCTCGTCGGGATCGTTCGAGCGAGCCCGATAGCGCAGGTTCTCCTGCTCGAAGAAGATCCGCGGCCCGAGCCGCCGCAGGGTGAGCACCCGAGCGGTGCCCAGCTGGCCACGGTCGAGGCCGATGGGGTTCGAGCCCACGCCCGTGAGCAGGCCGTGGACGTAGAGGTAGGAGCCCACCGCCCCGTCCGCCCCGGCGGGAGGCAGCTCCAGCCAAAGCCGGCCGTGGCGGGGGTCGGGGTAGAAGGTCAGGAGGCCCTTCCTCGCCTCGAGCCCCCGGACCTTGGCGGCGATGCGCTCCGCGCTGGCGGCGCTGCTCCCGGGCGGGGCGGCCGCCGCGGGCAAGGCCAACAGGGCGAGCACGACCAGGGCGGCGCGGCGGCGGGCGAGCCTCATTTCTACTCCTCTGGGATCTGCGCGAGATGGACGTCGAGCTGCGGGAAGGGAATGGCGATGCCCTCCTCGGCGAAGCGCCGGGAGATCTGCTCGATCAGGTCGCCGAGCAACCGGGGGCGATCTTCGGCCTTGCTGACCCAGACCCTCAGCTCGCACTGGATGGCGCTGTCGCCGAAAGAAAGCGGGATCGCCGCGGGCGCCGGCTCGCCGAGCACTCCGGGGTTGCTGGTTGCGACCTCGGTGAGCACCTCGCGGACCCGGGCCAGATCGCTGCCGTAGGCCACGCCCACCGGGATCACCAGCCGGGCGGTACGGCTGGTCAGGGTCCAGTTGGTGAACTTCTCCGAGATCAGCTGGCTGTTGGGCACAACCAGCTCCGCCCCGTCCAGGGTCTCGACCACGGTCGAGCGGAGACCGATCCGGCGAACCGTCCCCAGGTCGCCGCCCACGACCACCACGTCGCCGTGGCGCACGGGTCTCTCGAAGAGCAGGATCATGCCGCTGACGAAATTGTTGAAGATGTTCTGGAGCCCGAAGCCCAGGCCGACGCCCAGGGCACCGGCGAGGATGGTGACGTTGCGCAGGTCGACGCCGGCGAGGGACAGAGCGATCAGCAAGCCGACGGTGATCAGGCTGTAGTGCAGCAAGGTCTTCGCCGACTCCCGGGCCCCGGGGTCGAAGTCCCCCCTCTTGCCCACGGCGTCTTCGAGCAGCACTCGCAGCAACCACGAGAGGAGCAGCGAGACGTACAGGGCACCGACCCCCAGCAGCAGGCTGGCGAGGGTGAATCGCTGCCCACCCACCGAGAAGCCGAGGGAGGCCAGGCGCTCCCAGGCCTGGAAGGGTGAATCGACCAGGTCCCAGAAGTCGGCGAGGGTCAGCGCGCCGAGGATCACCACCAGGACCTGGACTGCGCGGGTGGCTCGCCGCTCGAGCTCCGGGCCGATGCGGGCCAGCAGGGGACGGCCCTGGGCGGCCGGTGAGGCGAGGGCCAGACGCAGCAGCGACACCGCCAGGCGGATCAGGAAGTGAGCGGTGAAGATCAGGATCAGGGTGCCCAGCAAGGACTTCAAAAGCCAGCGGGCGAGGGCGTGGTAGCCCACCACCTCCGCCAGGGCCAGGATGACCAGGCCGACCAGGGCCAGCCGCGCCACGGCGAGGAAAGGGGTGCGGCGGCCCTCGCAGCGCCGCAGGTCGGTGCGCATCACCGTCAACACCAGCGGCAGGGCGAGGGCCGTGAAACCGAGCACCACCAGCCGATAGAGAGGGGCGGCGACGCCGAAGGCCTCGAGCGTCGCCTGCAGGACGAGCCCGGCGGCGAGCAAGTAGACGGCCAGCCGCCGGTGCCAACCGGGCTGGGTGGCGCTGGTGACCAGGGCGATGACGCCAGCCAGCAGCCCGGCCCGCAGCAGGTCCGACCAACCCGCACCGAACGGCCGCGTCGAGACCGCCACCACCACGCCGACGAAGAAGGCCACGGCTTCGGGGTGGGCGAGCAGGCGGCGGGCCGGGTCCTCCGGCGCCGCCCAGCTGTGGAACCGACGCAACCCCCAGGAGACGGCCACGATCAGCGCCAGTGCCAGCAGGAGGCGCAGGCCCTCGCTCAGGGTCGGCCGGTTGACCTCGGCCAGGAAGGCCTCGCCGGGCGCCAGGCCCTCTCGGGCTGCCGAGACCACAGACGGACCGAAGGCCGGCTGCCAGAGCGCCGGCTCGCCGCGGTGGGTCAGGCCTCGCCGCCACTCGTTGCGCAGGCGACGGGACGTGTGCACCAGGTCGTCGGCGTCGAGCACCAGGTCCCGCAGGTGCTGCTGGCGGCCGACCACGGCCGGCACCGCCCTCTCGAGCTCGGCCAGGACCTCGGCGATGCGCCTCCGGGCCGAGGACAGGCGCGGCTCGATCGACGGATAGTAGGGATCGCCGGCGAGGGCCTCTTGCCAGCCGGCGAAGCGCTCTTGGCGCTCGCTCCAGCTCTCGATCAGCTCGGTGAGGGTTCCGGCTCGCGAGCTGACCTCGTCGAGCAGGTTGGCGAGCTCCGCCCGCTGGTCCTCGATGCGGGCCCCCAGCAGCAAGATCTCGTCACCGCTGGCCGGCGCCTCCCCCGGCCGCTGCCCGTGAAGGCGCTCGCGGAGCTCATCCAGCTGCTCCTCGACGTCGGCGACGCCGGCACCGGCTGACCCGGCATCCGCCAGGTGCGCCAGCTGACGCCGGGTCAGCCGCGCCTCCCGCTCCAGCTCCAGGACCTGGGGCACGACCTCGAGGATGCCGGGCGGTGGCGGCTCGGGGGCAGGATGAGCGAAGACAGCTTCCGCGCTGGAGCTCGTGGTCTCTTGGGCGGAGAGACCCAAGGCCAGGAGCAGGCCGAACGCCGGAGTCCAGGCTTGGCGGAAGCGCTTCATTGCGGGCAGAGCCTATCGCGGGTGCTGCCGAGGGGATGGACGGGAAAAGCCGTCGATCCGTAACCCCTCTCGACCATGGTGCGTTGGCGATGGGATCTCGAGCAGCGTTTGCGGAGCGGACCGGGCGCAGTCTCCGCTCCTGGTCCGTCCAACTCGGGTGAGGGAACTAGGATCCCCGCTGCGTCAAAGGAGCAAGGAGCGGAATACCTCCGCTCCCTCGAACTTGGAGAC
>JBIOYC010000047.1:0-19954 GCA_044869955.1 Thermoanaerobaculia bacterium
GGTGCTGCTGCTCATTCCCTGGATCCTCCTGCGCCTGGGTGAGCGGGCAGCGACCCGGCCGCTCACCCAGGCCGACTGGCTGAGCGCCTTCGGCCTCCTCGCGGGCCTGGTCACCGCCATGGTGCTCGCCCTGCTCCTCGGCCGCCGCTGGGCCCACCGCCGGCTGGAGGCCCTCGGGGCGCTGCGGGAAAGCCTGGAGGAGTAGGGGGAGAGGCGAACTCAGTCGGCGTCCCCGAAGTGCCTGGCACCTCGGCCCGGCCCGTCCCCGAAGTGCCTGGCACCTCGGCCCGGCACCTGGCGCCCGCCCCTCCACCCGGGTAGGCCGCGCCTATCCGGGGGCCTGTTCCCTCGTCTCGAGCCGCACCGGATGATGGCCCCTGGAGGGAGGACCGAAGAGCCTTCCGAAGGAGCAACATCGATGAGAGTCCAAGACGTGATGAGGCGCGAGGCCCGGTCTTGCGGGCCGGAGACGGATCTCGCTACGGCGGGGCGGGTCATGGCCGAGATCGGCGGCGGTGCCTTGCCGGTGGTCGAGGCCGGGCGGGTGGTGGGGGTCTTCACGGACCGCGACCTGGCTCTAGCGGTGGCGGGCCGGGACGTCGTCCCCTCCGAGCTGCGAGTGCGGGACTTCCTCTCCGGCGAGGTCTTCGTCTGCCTGGCCGAAGAGGACGTGCACGAGGTTCTCGAGAACCTGCGCAGCTGGCGGGTGCGCCGCCTGCCGGTGGTCGACCGGCTGGGCGCGCTCGAGGGGCTGCTGTCTCTCGACGACATGGCGGCCGTGGCCCGGGAAGGTGGTGAGGGAGGGCCGAGCTGGGCCGAGATCGGCCACACCCTGGCCGAGATCGTCCGTCACCCCCTGCCGGCAGCCCGTTGAGCCGGCGGCGATTCCAGTCCGAGAGAGGAGTGTCACCCGTGATCGCGAGGAACCTCTGCGTTCGTGACCTGATGGTGGACCGTGTGCTGGCTGTACGCCCCGGCGAGCGGCTCTCGGCGGTGCGAGAGCTGATGCTCGAGCATCACGTGCGGCACATGCCGGTGGTGGAGGACGACGGCACCCTGATGGGCCTGATCTCCCACCGCGACTTGCTGCGCAACTCGCTGGTGGAGCAGGCCGAAGTGCCCGACTACGTCGAGCAGGCCGTGCTCGACCGCCTCACGGCTCGCGAGGTGATGAGCCACGAGGTCGAGACGGTCGCCCCCGAGACCGACATCCGCGAGGCCGCGCAGCTGATGTTCGAGAACAAGTACGGCTCCCTCCCGGTGGTCGAGGGCGAGCGCTTGGTGGGGATCCTCACCGAGTCGGACTTCGTCCGCTTCCTGGCCGAAGGGGATTGACGGGATGAAGCGGAGGCTGGGTCACGGCTCGCTCAGGCCTGACCCAGCCTACGCACTGGCCTCGTCGAAGTCACTGCTGCTCAGTACCGCAGCGCCGCCACCATCAGCTGACCCGAGGGCAGGTCATCAGCGCGGACCACCGAGACCTCACCACCGTGGTTGAGGGTCTCGAGCACCGCACGGTTCACCAGCTCCTCGTCCTCGGGCTCCCGCTCGGCCCGGGCGGTCAGCCACGAGGGCTCGATCTCGAAGCGCCCCCAGACCTCGCCGTGGTCGGCGGCCAGCAGGTGGTTCACGCGACCGGTCGCCGCCGCGGAGAGCACACCGGCGAGGTCCACGGCGACCTTGCCGTTGCCGGCCAGCTCGCGCAGGCGGCTCAGCTCCTGGGACCTCTCCTTCTCGCGCAGCCGGGCGACGGCCGGTCGGGCCTTGTCGGCGACCTCACGATCGGTCAGGAAGTCGGCGTTGCCGGCGACCAGAACCTGCCCCTCCCGCCACCGCGATGCCGCCCGGTAGAGCGGGAAGTGCTCCTCTACCGCCATCAGCACCAGCGGCGTCTCGGACTTGGGCAGCTGGGGCTCGACCGCCTCGGCGACCAGCTGGAGGTAGCGGCTGACGTCGCGCTTCATGCGCTCCTCGTCGCCATCTCCGTGGCCGTGGACCGTACCGCTCTTGCGGCCGAGGGCGGGATGGGCGGAGTGGACCTGCAGGTCGGAGTGGTACTCGGAGTAGCCCAGGGCCTGATCGAAGCTGGCCGGCACGCCGGCGAGCTCCAGCCGCCGTACCTCCGGGCCGTCCACCTCCAGGACCCGCACTGCGTGGAGGCTGACCGCCAGGACGTGGAAGGGTTCCCTCTCTTCGAGGATCGCGAGCAGGGGACGAACCTGGAAGCGGTGGCCCACGAAGAAGGCCTCGTGCACCGGCAGCTCCAGGTGGAAGCTGCGCAGCAGATTCGGTGCGAGGAAGAGAGCGATGCCGGCGGCTGGCCCGCCGACGGGCAGGCTGTCCGCGAGACGGATCGCGGCGTCGAAGGACTCGGCGAGCGGGCGGGTGACCAGGCCCTCGCCCTCGGCAGCCCGGCGGGCACGCGCGAGCAGCTGCACCAGGCGCACACGATCCTGCAGGCGCTCGGGGCCGAAGCGGTGGGTGGGCAGGAACAGGGAGATGGAGGGCCCGTCGCCGGCGGCCACCAGCCGCTCGAGCTCGTCGCGGGTCAGGGGAAGGGTGTTCATGGCTCCTCCTTGGTCAAGCGTTCTTCGTCGGCTTCAGGATCCAGACGGGACAGGGCGCGAAGTGCAGGACTCGCTCGGCGGTCGAGCCGAGCAGGAAGCGCTCGACGCCGGTCAGGCCGTGGCTGGGCAGCACGATCAGGTCGTTCTCGTGGGTGCGTGCGAAGCGCTCGATCTCGGCCGCGGGCAGGCCGTCCTCGAGCCACAGCTCCTCGGGTACGGCTCGTCCGCCGGCCTCCTTGGCCAGCTCCTCGAGCCCTTTGCGCGCCCGCTGCCGCAGCACCTGTGGGTCCTCCATCGGCAGCGCCTCGTAGACACCGTTCAAGCCGTAGAACGCCGGGTAGATCGGCGCCGCCAGCACGTGCAGCAGGTCGACCGAGCCACCGTCGGCCGCCGCCAGCTCACGAGCGGTGGCCAAGGCCTCGCGCGACTGGGCGGAGAAGTCCACCGGCACCAGCACGCGCCGGAACGGATGGAAAGCGCCGCCGCCTTCGCGCTGGCGCACGGTGAGGACCGGGCAATGGGCGTGGCGCACCACCTGCTCGGCGACGCTGCCCAGAAGCTGCCCGGCACGCCCGCCGTGAGTGCCCATGACCACCAGGTCGATAGCATGCTCTTCGAGGTAGGAGAGGATCGCCGGTACCACCGACATGCCGCGCCCCTTGGCCTCCCGCAGGGCCACGGTGCAGCGGGCCTGGCCGGCCGCCAGGGCCGCCAGCTCCTTCTCGGCGGACTCGCGCACGAGACGCAGCACCTCTTCGGGCTGGGGGAAGAAATGGGCGGCGTCGAAGGGATCGTCCGCCCGGAAGACCACGGCATGGAGGAGATGGAGCTCCGCACCATGACGGCGGGCGAGCTCGGTGGCGTAGGGCAATGCCTGCTCGGCGCAGGGAGAGAAGTCGGTCGGAAACAGTACCTGACGGATCTCACGCATGGGGCCTGACCTCCCGCCGGACGATCCTGTCCAGCTGCGTCCTGTTTCTACCTGCGGCGCTGGCGGGCGGCCACCCTTCCCGGGATGGAGGGAGGCGCGAAGCGGGGTGGGCCGGCGCTACCCGGAGGGGTGGCCCGATGCGGACTTGCTTTTTGAGCGGCCAAAAACGAGAATTGGGGTCATGAAATCACGACTCGCCTTGGCCTTCCTGCTCCTCGCCGCACCCACCTCGTCCGTTTTCGCTCAGGACTGGCCAGCGGCCATCGAGGACAACTCGTTCCTCATCGAGGAGGCCTACAACCAGGGGCCTCACGTGGTGCAGCACATCACCACGCTTTTCTGGCCCGACCTCGACGACGGCGACCTCGGCGCCACCTTCACCCAGGAATGGCCGCTCGGGAGCCAGCGCCATCAGCTGTCCTACACCCTACCCTACTTCCGGGGCGACGCGAGCGGTCTGGGCGACGTGCTGCTCAACTACCGCTACCAGCTGCCGATCAGGATCCCTCGTCTGGCGGTGGCGCCACGGCTGTCGCTGATCCTGCCGACCGGGGACGAGGACAAGGGCCTGGGGGAGGGCAGCTCCGGGCTCGAGGTCAACCTGCCGGTCTCCTGGCGCTTCGCGCCGGAGTGGATCCTCCACGGCAACGTCGGCTTCAGCCACTTCCCGTCCGTCGAGGGGCCCCTGCCGGACGACGAACAGGACCTGACCTCTCCCTTCGTCGGGGCGAGCGTCATCTGGCTCGCGCGAGGCAACCTCAACCTGCTGGTCGAGGCGGTGGTGCGCCGCAGCGAGGAGCTGGCCCCCGGGGGTGGCACCACGCGGACGACCGAGCGCATCTTCTCGCCGGGTCTGCGCCTGGCCGTGGACCGCGGCGAGCTCCAGATCGTGCCCGGCGTGGCCTTCCCGCTGACCTCCTCGGCCGGCGAGGAGTCCGTCGGAGTCTTCCTCTACCTGTCCTTCGAGCATCCCTTCTGAGGAGCGCTCCGGGGCGGCTGATAGGATCTGCGCCCCGGTCCCTCCTCTATGCGCAAGCTCACCCTGCTCTTTCCCTACTTTCTTCGACATCGCCGGGCCCTGATCCTCGGGGTGGTGGCGATCCTGGCCGCGTCGATCATCGGCCTGGCCTCGCCCCTGCTGATCGGCGAGGCGATCGACACCTTGAAAGGTGGGATGACCGTCCACGGCCTGCTCTACTACGGCGGCCTGCTGCTCGCCGTGGCCCTGGTGCGAGGCGTGTTCGTCTACTACCAGCGGATGAGCCTGGTGACCATGAGCCGGGACATCGAGCTCGAGCTGATCACCCGCTACTTCGATCACCTCACCGTCCAGCCACCGGCCTTCTTCCACAAGCGGCAGATCGGCGACCTGATGGCCCGCGCCACCAACGACCTCTCGGCGGTGCGCATGGTCTGTGGCCCGGCCATCATGTACGGCAGCAACACCCTCTTCACCGGCATCGGGTCGCTGGTCTTCATGCTGCAGATCCACACCCCGCTCACCCTCGCCGCCCTGGCACCCATGCCCCTGGTGGCGGTGGCCACACGGATCTTCGGTTCGCGCATCCACGAGCTGTTCGGCGACGTGCAGGAGCGCTTCGCGGCGATGTCGTCGCGCGTCCAGGAGCACCTCGCCGGGGTGCGGGTGGTCCGAGCCTATGCGCGGGAGGATTGGGAGGAGGGCTCCTTCGGGGTCGCCAACGAGGCCGTGTTCGACGCCAACCGGCGGCTGATCCCGTGGAACTCGGCCTTCATGCCGACGATCCAGACCCTGGTCGGCCTCGGCTACGTGATCCAGCTCTGGTACGGCGGCCTGCTGGTGACCCGCGACGAGCTGACTGTCGGCGAGCTCTTCACCTTCAACTTCTTCCTGGCCCGTCTGGTGTGGCCGATGGTCGCCGTGGGCTGGGTGATCAACCTCCTCGAGCGGGGCGCGGCCTCGCTGGCGCGGATCCGGGAGGTGCTCGAGACGCCGCCCGCCATCGTCGACCTGGGGCCGGAAGAGGGAGGAGTGGGAGAGGCGGCGCCGCCGATCGCGGGCGCCGTCCGCTTCGACCGGCTGGACTTCGCCTACGAGCCAGGCCGGCCGGTGCTCACGGGGGTGGACTTCGACGTGCCGGCAGGGACCACGGTGGCGGTGGTCGGCCGCACTGGCTCGGGCAAGAGCACGCTGCTCGCGCTGATCCCCCGTCTGATCGACCCGCCGGCAGGCCGCCTCCTGGTCGATGGCCTCGACGTTCGCCGCTACCCGCTCGCCCATCTGCGGGGAGCGATCGCCATGGTGCCCCAGGAGACCTTCCTCTTCTCGGCCACGTTGGCGGAGAACGTCGCCCTCGGCCGGCCGGAGGCGAGCCTGGAGGAGATCCGCGCGGTGGTCCGGCTCGCCGGCCTGGACGAGGACCTCGGCTCCTTCCCCCAAGGGCTCGACACCGTGGTGGGGGAGCGCGGCATCACCCTCTCGGGGGGCCAGAAGCAGCGGGTGGCCCTCGCCCGAGCGCTGCTGCGGGAGCCACGGGTGCTGCTGCTCGACGACTGCCTCTCCGCCGTCGATGCCGGTACCGAGGAGCGGATCCTCGGCCACCTGCGCGAGGTCTTCGTGGAGCGGACGGTGTTCCTGGTGTCGCACCGGATTTCGACCGTGTCCGGGGCGGACCTGATCCTGGTGCTCGACGAAGGCCGCGTCGTCGAGCGCGGCAGCCACTCGGAGCTCCTCGCCCACGATGGTCTCTACGCCGACCTCGCCCGCCGCCAGCAGCTGGAGGAGGAGCTGGCGGAGGTGTAGGGGCGGGGTTGCCCCGCCCCTGCCGAGCCACGGGCGCGGAGACCGCGCCCCTACCGAGGCCACACCCTCTTGTAGACTGCCTCCCGATGCGCGTCCTGATCACCGGCGGCTCGGGGCTCATCGGTCGCGCCCTGACCGCGAGCCTCGCCGCGGACGGCCACGAGGTGGTGGTGCTGTCGCGTCGGCCCGAGGCCGTGCGCGGCTTGCCTTCCGGGGCGCGGGCCGAGGCTTGGGAGCCCGAGCGCCCCGGTCCCTGGACCCGGCTCCTCGACGGCGCCGCTCTGGTGCACCTCGCCGGCGACAACCTCGCCGAGGGTCGCTGGACGGCCGAGAAGAAGCGCCGGATCCGCGACAGCCGGCTGCTCTCCGGCCAGGCCCTGGCGCGGGCGATCGAAACCGGGGCGGGAAGGCCGGCGGTCTTCCTCCAGGCCTCGGCGGTGGGCTACTACGGCTTCGACCGGGGCGAGGAGGAGCTGTCCGAGACGGCGGCTCCCGCCGACGACTTCCTGGGCCGCGTCTGCGTCGAGTGGGAGGCGTCGACGGCCAGCCTGGACGCCCTCGGCATCCGGCGGCCGATCCTGCGCACCGGCCTGGTTCTGTCGCGGCGCGGCGGAGCCCTCCCCCAGCTGGCCCTGCCCTTCCGCCTCTTCGTCGGCGGCCCGGTAGGCAGCGGCCGGCAGTTCCTGCCCTGGATCCACGAGGCGGACGAGGTGCGGGCGATCCGCTTCCTGCTCGACCACCCCACGGCGAGCGGCCCGTTCAACCTCACGGCGCCCACGCCCGTTCCCTTCCGAGCGATGGCCCGGGCCCTCGGCCGCGCCCTGCGCCGTCCCAGCCTGCTGCCGGTCCCCGCCGTCGCCCTACGGCTGCTCCTGGGCGAGAAGGCCGAGCTGGTCCTCGGCGGTCAGCGGGCGGTTCCCCGGCGTCTGCTCGAGCTGGGCTTCGCTTTCCATCACCCCGAGCTCGAGGCTGCCCTGGTGGACGTCCTGCGATGAGCGGCCCGCGGCGCTGGGGAGCCGTGGCGCTGCTGCTGTCGGCCTGCGCCGACAGCCCGGCGGAGCGGGCGGCAGCACCTTCCCCCACCGGCTCGTCCCGTCCCGGCGAGGACATGGTGGCCCTGCCGGGCGGCGCCTTCGTCATGGGCACGGACGCCGGCTTCCCCTACGAGGGGCCGGCCCACGAGGTCGAGGTCTCGCCCTTCCGACTCGATCGGAGGGAGGTCACGGTGGCGGACTTCCGCCGCTTCGTCGAGGCCACCGGCTATGCCACCGAGGCGGAGCGTTTCGGCTGGTCCGGGGTCTTCGATCGAAAATCCGGTGCCTGGGTGCGGGTGGATGGCGCGAGCTGGCGGGCACCGGAAGGTCCGGGCGCGCCGCCCGCCGACGAGGAGCCGGTGACCCAGGTCTCCTGGCGCGATGCCGACGCCTACTGCCGCCACTACGGCCGCCGCCTGCCCACCGAGGCCGAGTTCGAGCACGCCCTGCGCGGGGGCCTCAGCGGGCGGCTTTATCCCTGGGGCGACCAGGTCTCCCCCGGCGGCCGGCACCTCGCCAACCTCTGGCAGGGCGCCTTCCCCGTGGGCGATCGGGGCGAGGACGGCTTTTCAGGCCGGGCGCCGGTGGGCCGATTTCCCGCCGACCCATGGGGCTTCCACGACCTGGCGGGCAACGTCTGGGAGTGGTGCGCCGATTGGTGGGCCGAGGACGCCTACGACCACGCCCCCCACCGGGATCCGCGCGGGCCCGACCAGGGCGAGGAGAGGGTGATCCGCGGCGGCTCCTGGCTGTGCACGCCCCACTCCTGCGCCGGCTTCCGGGCCGCTGCACGCAGCCACGCCACGCCGGACTCCGGCCTCGACAACCTCGGCTTTCGCTGTGCGGGAGAGGATGCTCGATGAGCCGCGCCCCCTTCGCCACCTCCCTCGCCGCCCTGCTGCTCGCTGCCTGCGGAGGCAAGGAGCCTGCGGCCCCGGTAGCCGCGAGCGCTCCGCCCGGGGCGAAGAACGTGCTGCTGATCGTCGTCGACGACCTCAACACCGCGCTCTCGGCCTACGGCCATCCGGTGGTGAAGACCCCGAACGTCGAGGCGCTGGCGCGGCGTGGTGTGCTCTTTGAGCGCGCCTACTGCCAGTACCCGTTGTGCAACCCCTCGCGCAGCTCCTTCCTCTCCGGCCGGCGCCCCGGGACGGTGGGGGTCTTCGACCAGAAGCTTCGCCCGGACGCCCACCTGCCCGCGTCGGTCTTCCTGCCTGATGCTCTGCACCGGCTCGGCTACTGGACCGTGCGGGCGGGCAAGATCTTCCACGACTCGGAGTTCGAGAAGGCCTTCGCCTGGGACTACTTCACCAAGCTCAACTACCCCGTGCCGCCGCCGGGCCAGCCGGTGCGGCCGGAACCCCGGGCGGCCACGGCGAGGGCCGAGCCGGGTGGGGAGGCGGGCCTCGGTCTGCTGCTCGAGCCGCGACCGGTGGGTCCGAAGGAGCGCGAGTCCCTGCGCGACAAGCGGGTCGTGGAGCACGTCTCCCGGCAGCTCAAGCGGGCCCGCAACAAGCAGCTTCTCTTCTTCTTCGCGGTCGCCTTCCACCGCCCCCACCTGCCCTTCGAGGCGCCGGCGAGCTTCTTCAAGATGTATCCCCCGGAGTCGATCGAGCTTCCACCGGTCACGCCACCAGACGCGCCGCCGGTCCCAGAAGCGGCCCTGCGCGGTCGCCGCTTCGCCCCGACGATGACCGACGAGCAGGCGCGCCGGGCGATCGCCGGCTACTACGCGTCCGTCTCCTACATGGACTCGCAGCTCGGCGCCCTGATGAAGACCTTCGACCGGCTCGACCTCTGGCGCGACACCGTGGTGGTCTTCACCTCGGACCACGGCTTCCTGCTCGGCGAGCATGGCCTGTGGGGCAAGCTCGCGTTCTACGAGCAGGCGTTGCGGGTGCCCCTGGTGGTGGTGGCGCCAGGGGTGGCCGGCGGGCGGCGGGTGGCGCGGCCGGTGGAGCTGCTGGACCTCTATCCCACCCTCTTCGAGCTCGCCGGCCTACCCCGGCCCGAAGGGCTCGAAGGCAGGAGCCTCGCGCCCCTGCTCGCCGATGCCCAGGCTCCCTGGGATCACCCCGCGACCAGCGTGGTGGCCCTGGAGGGGCTGACTCGCCGCCTCGCCCGCTCGGTCACCGACGGCCGCTTCCGCTACAGCGAATGGGGCTCCGCCCGCGAAGCCGAGCTCTACGACCTCGAGGCGGATCCCCACCAGCAGCGGAACCTCGCCGGAGATTCCGCTTTCGCCGCCGAGAGGAAGCGCCTGGCGGCACGGTTGCCGTAGGGGCGCACGGCTGCGTGCCCGCGCTCGACGCGGAACGCCGGCCGCAGGAAGGCCGCGGCTCCCGGGTTTCTCCTCCAACCCGCCGGGTAGCTCGTGAGATGATCCCGGCCATCCAAGTCCCTTCCGGAGACTCTCCGGCCTTCCTTCAAGGAGGCTCTACCATGTCCCGTCGTACGCTCTTTGCCTTCCTGGGCGCTCTTGTCGTCGCCACCCTGCTCGTTCCCGGTCTCGCCGAGGCTGGCCGCCGTGGCCGCTGGGAGCTGCTGGGCCAGACCCAGGTCACCGACCGCCTCGACCACGACCGCATCGTGGTCACCGCCGGCCAGGGCACCTTCCGCAGCATCAAGCTCACCGTCCTCGACCACGCCGTGCAGTTCCGCGAGGTCAAGCTCCACTTCGGCAACGGCGGCAGCCAGACCGTCGCGCTGCGCGATCTCATCCGCGCCGGCGGCGAATCCCGCGTGATCGACGTCGAAGGGGCGGGCGACCGGGTCATCCAGTCGATCGAGCTCACCTACGACGCCCAGACCCTCGGCGGCAAGACCGCCCGGGTGCGAGTGTTCGGCAAGAACTGAGGCTCAGGCTCCCACACCTCACCGAGGTGCCCGCCCGAAGTGGCTGGCACCTCGGGGGGCTCGCTGTGGCAGCATTGCGGGAACCGAGGGAGCCCATCGCCATGACCTGGATCGACGCCCGCAACACCTACCCCTCCCGCTGGTTGCTGATCGAGGCCCTGGATGCCCGGTCGGCGGACGGCCAGCGCGTCGTCGAGGACCTCGCCGTGGTGGCGGCCTTCGCCGACGCGGCGAACGCGCTGCGCCAATACCTCGCCCTCCACCGCACCGCTCCGGCGAGAGAGCTCTACGTCGCGCACACCGATCGGCCTCGGCTCGACATCGAAGAGCAAGAGTGGCTCGGACCAAGACGGGTGGCATGAAACTCAGGCTCATCGGCGGCCTCGCCTACGTTGCTGGAGAGGTCGAGTTAGGTGGGCGGGTGCTTCGGGTCGAGAACCTCCTCGTCGACACCGGCTCCGCCGGCACCGTCTTCTCGGCGGATCTCCTGCTCGAGCTGGGGGTTGCTCCGGAGCCCTCGGACACGCTGCTGCGGGTTCGGGGTGTCGGCGGCGCAGAGTTCGTCTTCACCAAGGTCTTGAGCGCGCTCACCGTTGGTCATCTCGCGGTCCAGGGATTCCGAGTCCAGGTCGGTGCGCTGGACTACGGCTTCCCGTTGGATGGGATCCTCGGACTCGACTTCCCGAGAGCCACCAAGGCCAAGCTGGACTTCGACACCTTCGAGCTGAGCGCCTGATCTCGGGTCCCTACCCCCAACCCGCCCTGAGCGCCGCGGCGACCTGGTTGCAGAGCTCGGGCGGGGAGTAGACGCGGAACTGTTCGATTCGTCGCAGGTGGGCGATGAAGTGGCTGGCGTGGGCCATGGGCTCGAGGGAGCCGTCGTGGCGGCGCACCAGGACCCGGCTGGGGCCGAGGCGGTGGGGGTCCTTCGAGGAGTGTGAGATCAGCAGGGCACCCGGGCCGAAGCGCTCCTCCACTTGGGCCAGCAGGGCCTCGAAGGCCTCTCGTTCCTCCGGTAGGAGATGCTCGCGGGTCTGGAAGGCGAGCGGGAAGTGGGCCCTTTCGGTCACCGCGCGGGCGTGGGGGCTCCTCGAGGCCCGCATGGCCGCCAGGGCCGAGACGTCGTCCTCGGCCAGGAACGCCACGGGGTCGGCGGACCAGCGCCGGCTCTCCTCCCGCATCCACTCGCCCAGGTGCAGCTCCAGGGCCTTGCTGGTGACGTTGAAGTAGACCTGGGTGAACATGTAGTAGCGGGCCATCACCAGCGCCTCGAGGGCGTGCACTCCCCCTTCGACGACCCCGATCCCCCAGGCCGCCGCCTCATCGTCGGGCAAGGGCGCCATGGTGTCGAGCAGGCGATCGAGGTCGAAGTGGCCGTAGCGCACGCCACAGTAGAGGCTGTCGCGCAGCAGGTAGTCCATCTTGTCGACGTCGAGCTCCCCCGAGACGATCTGCGCCAGCAGCCGCTCCTCGGCCGGACTGCGCCCGGCGAGCAGGGCCTCGACGCTGGCCGGCTCGACACCGGCGCCGTGCTCGGCGAAGGCGGCCTCGACCTCGCTCAGGCCGAGCAACCGGCGGGTCATCTCCTCGTGGTCGAGGCCGTCCTCGAAGAGGTCCTCGGCGGAGTGGGAGAAGGGGGCGTGGCCGATGTCGTGGAGTAGCGCGGCAGCGCGCACCAGGCGGCGCTGGCGGCTCTCCCGGCCCGCCGGCAGCGGGCTGCCGGGCTGGTCCGCCAGGCCGTCGTAAACCCGGCCGGCGAGCTCCATCGCGCCCAGGGCGTGGCTGAAGCGGCTGTGCTCGGCACCCGGGAAGACGAAGTGCGAGAGGCCCAGCTGGTGGATGAAGCGCAGCCGCTGCACCGGGCGGCTGCCGATCAGGGCTGTCTCCAGCGCGTCCGCACGGATGAAGCCGTGGACGGGGTCGCGCAGCGAGAGGGAGCGCATGAGCGGCGGGGTCAGTTCAGCTCGGCGTCGCCGGCGAGGTGGCGGAAGGGGCGCAGGAACTCGATCAGCTTCTGGCGGCTCTCGAGGATGCCGAGCAGGTGGGCGGCCCGTTCGGGCAGGGTCTCGGTCAAGAGGCTCATCTTGGTCAGGGGAGGCACGTCCAGCTCGGCGGCGATCGAGTTCACCAGCTGCTCGAAGCTCTGGGCCTCGGGATCGTCCGAGACCAGCTCGGACTTCAAGGGAAAGCGCTTGCCCAGCTCCTCGGCGAGGGTCCCGACCACGTCCACCAGGTCCCGGCGCAGGTCCACGACCTCGGGATCTCGCTCGTCGACCGGGGCCTCGAAGACCGGCCGCACGAGCGCCGCCCGGTAGGGCTGGCTCTCCACCTCGCGTTCGACCTCGAAGCGGAAGTCGCCGTGCAGCAGGATGTTCGAGCGGCCGTCGGGCAAGGCCTCGACGTCGATCAGGAGACCGGCGGTGCCTCCCGGGAAGATCTCCGGCTGGCCGCTGCGGAACGCCCCCGGCCGGGTCAGCACCATGCCGATCAGTCGCGCGTCGGGGGCGGCCTCCAGCAGGTCCTTGACCAGTCGCCGGTAGCGCGGCTCGAAGACGTGCAGCTTGAGCGGCGTGCCGGGGAAGTGCACGACGTTCGGGAGAGGGAACAGGGGAAGCCGTGTCGAGCTCGTCATGGGGACCCGGGGAAGATGATAGCAAGCCGCTCGACGTCCTCCTCCTGACCGACGCGCGCCAGCAGCTCGGCCACCGTCTCGCCCCCCGGCGGAACGGGCCAGTCCGCGGCCAGCTCGGCGAGGGGAGCGAGCACGAAACGGCGCTCGCTCATGCGGGGGTGGGGCACTTTCAGCCCGGGGCGGTCGAGCACCAGGTCCCCGAGCACCAGCAGGTCGATGTCGAGGGGGCGGGCGGCGAGGCGGGGGCCGGGACGGCGCCCGGCCTCTCGCTCGAGACGCTTGGCCAGGGCCAGCAGGGCCTCGGCGTCCAGCTGGGTGCGGCCGGTGACGGCGGTGTTGAGGTACGGCGGTTGGGGATCGGGAGCGATGGCGCGGGTGCGGTAGAGACTCGCGACCTCGAGGGGACCGAGAGCCGCCGCCAGCTCGGTGACGGCCCGGCGCAGGTTGGCCGCCACCGGGCCGAGGTTGCCGCCCAGCCCGAGGGCGAAGCGCTGCTCACTCCTCGAGATCGACTTCCTCCTCTTCCTCTTCGAGATCCTCGTCCGCCGGCTCGCCGACCAGGATCTCGTCACCGATCTCCGCCGGCTCCACCTCCGCCTCGTCACCCTCGAGCGCCATCTCGGCGCGGCGGCGGCGGCGGGCGGCGGCGGACACCGCGTAGAGCTCTTCGGTCTCCACGGTCTTCATGTTCAGGCCGCACTTGGGGCAGATTGGCTCGGGCTTGCCGAGGTCGTAGAACTTCGCACCGCAACTCGGGCATTCGTGCTTCTTGCCTAACTCGGGCATGACCTCTCCTCGGTCGATGGGGCTTCCCTCACGGGGCCGGCAAGCTAGCATCGGCCTTCCGACCTGTCAACGGCCGGGACGGCTTCGCTCCGGGAAGAACAACGAAGTAAAATCGAGGAAATCCTCGAATCCAGAAACACGGGCCGACGGAAGGAGCTCGCGATGGCGGCACGGCAAGGCGGGAGCGCAAGGCGGACCGGAGCTGTTTCGCCCCGGCGGGGGGCGCAAGCCTCCTCGGCGCAGCCCCGTCCCGAGATGGACCTCGGCTACGCGGAGTACCGCCTGAGCGAGCAGGAGGTCGAGCAGGCCCTGCGCACCGGCGAGAGGAGCGGCCTCCTCGAGGACTACTTCGGGGCCGAGGCCTACGGGGAGCTCGTGCAGCTGGCGCGGCAGGTTCCCGGCGGCCGCCTGCGCGGCGGGCAGAAGGTGTGGATCCTGCCCGGCATCATGGGCTCGACCCTCTCGAAGGGCAGCGACCTCTACTGGTTCGATCCGCTCGAGGTCTGGCGGGGAGGGCTGGCCGAGCTCGCCTTGGTGCCCGGAGCGCCGGCGTTCCAGGCCTCGGGCGTGATCCTCATGAGCTACCTCAAGCTCAAGCTCACCCTCCAGCTCGCCGGGCTGGACGCCTCCTTCCATCCCTTCGACTGGCGCCGCTCGATCGGCGACCTCGGCAGGGAGCTGGCCGCGGACCTGGCCGCCGAGGGCAGCGGCAAGGTCCACCTCGTGGCCCACAGCATGGGCGGGCTGGTGGCCCGGGCGGCGCTCGGCCACGGTGGCCGCTGCCACCGGCTGGTCCAGCTCGGCACGCCGAACTTCGGCTCCTTCGCGCCGGTGCTCACCTTCCGCGGCATCGCCTCGGTGGTGCGGACCCTCGGCCGCCTCGACCGCAAGCACGACGTCGACTGGCTGGTGAGGAACGTCTTCATCACCCTGCCGGGCCTGACCGAGCTGCTGCCGGTGCCCGAGAAATACTCGGCCATCGACCTCTACGACGTCGACCAGTGGCCGAAGGACGGCGGGTCGCCCCAGCCGGCCCTGCTGGCTCAGGCGCGCCAGGTCCAGAGCGCGCTGCCGCGCCACCCGAAGCAGCTCGCGGATTGCTTCCTGATCGCCGGAGTCAACCAGGAGACGGTGACCGACCTCACTCGCGCCGACGGGGAGTGGCTCTTCGAGCGCACCACGGCCGGCGACGGCACGGTGCCCCTCGAGATGTGCCTGCTGCCGGAAGTGGAAGAGCGCACCTTCTTCATCGAGGAGGAGCACGGCAGCCTGGCCAACAACACGACGGTGGCCGCGGCGGTGTGCGACCTGGTGGACCAGGGCAGCACCAACCGCTTGCCCACGGACCGGCCTCGTTCCCGCTCGCCGCGGCGGGAGCTCATCGCCGAGCACCGGCTGCGCGAGGTCGAGGCCAGCCGGGAGGCCGCCGTCGAGCTGTCTCGGCGCGAGGTGCGGGAGGCCCTGGCCGAGTTCGCGGCGCCCGGTGCCCGGCCGGTGGCTCCCACCATCAGCCTGCCGGGCCGGCGGGCTCCCAGCGCGGAGGACGAGGGCGGGTTGCGCCACCAGCTCCAGCAGGTGGTGGTTGGGCGGCGGCACCAGCATCGGCTGGACCTCCGCCTGGCCCTGGGCAGCATCACCGAGGCCACCACCCGCGCCCTCGCCCTCGGCATCTTCAAGGACGTCGCCCCCTCCGGGGCGGCCCTCGCCCTCGACCGGCGGATGAGGGGCGCGATCACCGAGATCACCCAGCGGCGGATGTTCACCGGCAACCTCGGCGAGGTCTTCGTCCTGCCCACCGGCCGCCACGCCCTCGCCGCCGACCTGGTCGCCTTCGTCGGCCTCGGCTCCTTCGACCGCTTCAGCCCGGAGGCCCTGCAGATCGCCGCCGAGAACGTGCTGCGCACCTTCATCACCACCGCGGTCGAGGAGTTTTCGACCGTGGTCTTCGGCGGTGGCTCCGGCGAGAGCCCGGACATCGCCCTGCGCAACATGCTCGGCGGTTTCGTGCGCGCCCTGCTCGACGCCGACCGCGACCACCACTTCCGCCGGGTGGTGATCTGCGAGCGGGACCCGGAGCGCTTCGTGGCCATCAAGGAGGAGCTCTACCGGCTGGCCAGCACCTCCCTGTGCGAAGACCTCGAGCTGACCTTCGACGAGACCGAGCTGCTGCCGCCGCCGGAGGCGCCTCGCGGGGCGGGCCTGCCGTGGCGGGGCGAGGATCCGGTCTACCTGCTGGTGCGCCAGGAGGGAAACCTGGACGTGGACACCCAGGTGACCCTCCAGAGCTCGGTGCTCACCGCCGAGGGCAAGGCGGCCCTGCTCACCCGCCGCCAGGTGGTGGCGGCGAAGGAGCTGAGGTCGGTGCTCCAGCGGCTGACGGCGAAGACGCACCATTTCGAACGCGACGGGCCGGCCCTGGGCCGGCTGATCCTCGAGCCCGCCGTGCGCACCGTCCTGGCGACGCAGAAGAACCGTCACCTGGTGGTGGTGCACGACGCCCTGACCTCGCGCATCCCCTGGGAGACCCTCGCCCTCGCCGAGGGGGACTCGCTGTGGTTCCCCGCCGCCGCCAAGGGCCTGACCCGCCGCTACGAGGCCGAGAACCTGGTGGTGGCGAAGTGGCTGAAAGAGCGACTGACCCGGGAGACCCTCGAGGTGCTGCTGGTGGTCAACCCGATGGGGGACCTCGGCGGTGCCGAGGACGAAGGCGACCGGGTGCAGGAGCTCTTCGCCGGCAAGGGCGGTGTGCGCCTGACCGTGCTCCATCGCGAGGAGGCCACGCGCAAGGCCCTGCTCGAGGCCTTCGGCTCCGGCCGCTACGACGTGCTCCACTACGCCGGCCACGCCTTCTTCGACCCGACCAACCCGGCGGCGAGCGGCCTCAAGGTCGCCGGCGGAGAAGTGGTCAGCGGCGCGGACCTGGCCGGCGTGGCCAACCTGCCCAGCCTGGTCTTCTTCAACGCCTGCGAGTCCGCGCGGGTGCGCGGCAAGCGCGGGGAGCGCCGCGTCGAGCGGTCGACCCCCGAGGTCTCCCGCGAGGAGCACAAGGCTCAGGCCGTGGGCCTCGCCGAGGCCGTGATGCGCGGCGGCGTCGCCAACCTCATCGGCACCTATTGGCCGGTGAGCGACTCCGGAGCCGTCGCCTTCGCCCAGGCTTTCTACTCCGGCGTGCTCTCCGGCAAGAGCCTGCGCGAGGCCGTCCAGGCGGGCCGCAGGGCCCTGCTGACGCTGGACGACGGGCATCCCGTCGCCGACTGGGCGAACTACCTCTTCTATGGCAACCCCGACTTCCTGCTCAAGCTGCGCTGAGGTTGCGGAATCTTCCCGGGCGACGGTTGACAGGGGCCACTGTCCGGCCTACGCTTCGCCGAAATTTTTATGTAGCCATTCACGGCTCACCTTCCGAACAGGGGGAATCATGGACGCAGTGCGGCGCGCTGGTGTGCTCGTGTGCTGGCTCGTTCTGGCGGTCGCCTCGACCGCCTCGGCTCAGCTCCAGCTCGAGTCGAAGGACGGCAAGACCTCGTTGAAGCTCGGTCTGCTCGGTCAGCTCCAGGCGGAGAGCCTGGACAACCCCGGCGGCGACGAGGCCCAGAACCTCTTCCTGCGCCGCCTGCGCCTGCTGATGAGCTTCAAGCTGGGCGAGAAGCTGACCGTCTTCGTCGACACCGACAGCCCCAACCTCGGCAAGGCGGCCGCCAACGGTCAGAAGAACAGCGGCGACCTCTTCCTCCAGGACGCGACCGCCACCTACGCCTTCTCGAAGGCGTTCCAGCTGGACGGCGGTCTGGTGCAGGTGCCCCTTTCGTTCAACCACCAGCAATCGGCGGCGACGCTCCTGCCGGTCGACTACGGCACCTACACCTTCGTCACCAGCGGCCCACTGGAAGCGCGCAACGGCCGGGACTATGGCCTCCAGGCCCGTGGCTATCTCGCCGGGGATCGCTTCGAGTACCGCCTGGGGGTGTTCGACGGCGCACGGGGCACCGGGGCGGCCAACGATCTGCGTCTCGTCGGCAGAGCCATGTGGTGGCTCAAGGGGGCGCAGAGCACCTTCTTCTACCGCGGCAACTCCCTGGGCAAGACCCAGAGCCTCGGCGTCGGCGCGAGCTACGACACTCAAGAGGACTACTCGACGCTCACCTTCGACGTCTTTCTCGATCAGCCCCTGGCCGGCGGCGACGGGCTGACCCTCCAGGCCGACTACTCGCAGATCGACGGCGACGGTTTCGTCAACCTGGCGAAACAGGACAGCCTGCTGCTCGAGGCCGGCTACTACTTCGCCGCCGCCCGGCTCCAGCCCTTCGTGCAGTACGCCGCCCAAGACTTCGACGACCCGGCCCGGGCCGACGAGGAGAAGGTCCAGGTCGGCCTCGGTTGGTATCTGAACGGCCACGGCTCGACCCTCAAGCTGGGCCTGGGCCGCATCGAGCGTGACGGCGCCGAGGACCTCGAACAGATCGTGCTACAGTGGCAAATCTTCCAGTTCTAGACCCCGTCGATGAGCGACACCGCCTTCCGTCTCTGGCTGCTGCTCCGGCTCCTGGCCTTCATGGCCGTGATCTACCTGAGCCTCGCCGTGATGGTCGATCGCTTTTCGAAGAAGCCCGGCAGCAAGCTGCGCTGGTTCTTCGAGGTGGTCTCCGGGCCCCTGACCTTGCCGGTCCGGGCCCTGATGCCGGCCGGCACGCCGGAGCGGCGCCTGCGCTGGCTGGCCCTCGCCTTGGCGCTGGTGGTCTGGCTGATCGCCGGAGCGGTGACCGAGCGCCCCCTGAGCTGAGGAGATGGATCCCGGTGATCTGCCGGTCGACCCGGGAGAGTTCCTGCGCCGGCATCCCCCGTTCGATCAGCTGCCGGGAGACCTTTTTGCCGAGATCGAGCGCGCCCTGGAGCTGGTCTTCGCGCCGGCCGGGCAGCGCCTGCTGGTGAGCGGCGGAGAGCCCAGTGCCTACCTCTGGGTGGTGCGCAAGGGCACGGTGCACCTGGACCGCGACGGGCGCACGGTCGAGGTGGTGGAGGAGGGAGAGCCCTTCGGCTATCCCTCGCTGATCTCGGGCAAGTCGCCCCTGCGCACCGCCCTCGCCGCACGCGACAGCCTGCTGCTGCGGCTGCCTCGCCGGGCCTTCGAGCGGCTGCTGACCGATGCCGGAGCCGCCCACTTCTTCCTCGCCGGCCTCGCCGAGCGGCTGGCGGGAGTCGGCCGGCTGGAGACCGAGCAGGCCGTCACCGAGCTCGCCCTGCCCCTCGATCGGCTCAAGGGCCGCCACCTGGTGACCGTGCCTCCCGACGCCACCGTGGCGGAGGCCGCGCGGCGGATGACCCGGGAACGGGTGGGGTCGGTGGTGGTCGAAGGCGACCCGCCGGGCATCGTCACGGACCGCGACCTGAGGAGCCGCGTGCTGGCCGAGGGGCGGGGACCGGAGACCCCGGTCGCCGAGGTGATGAGCAGCCCCCTCAGCACCCTGCCGGCGACCGCCAGCCTCTTCGAGGCGCTCACCTTCATGCTCGAGCGGCGGGTCCACCACGTGCCGATCACCGAGCGAGACGAGGTGGTCGGGGTGGTGACCGCAACCGACCTGATGCGCGCCCAGGCCCGCAGCCCGCTCCACCTCGGCAAGTCGATCGAGAGGGCGGCGAGCCGCGAGGAGATCGCCTCGTACCGGGCCGAGCTGACCTCGGCGGTCTCCCGGCTGGCCCGGGGCGGCATGAAGGCCGCCGAGCTGGGACGAGTGGTGGCGAGCCTCCACGCCACCCTGACCCGCAACCTCCTGGGCCATGCCGAGGCCACCCTCGGGCCGCCACCCTGCGGCTACGCCTGGATCGTCTTCGGCTCGGAGGGCCGGCGGGAGCAGATCCTCCCCACCGACCAGGACAACGCCCTGGTCTACGCCGCGGCGAGCCCGGAGGCCGACGCCTACTTCCCCCGCCTCGCCGAGTCGGTGGTCGATGGGCTGCTCACCGCCGGCTTCCCGCCCTGTCCCGGGGGCTTCATGGCCACCCGCTGGTGCCATCCCCTGGCGCAGTGGCGAGGCCGCTTCGGTGCCTGGATCGACGAGCCCACCCCCGAGGCCCTGCTCGACGCCTCGAGCTTCTTCGACTTCCGCGCCGTGGCCGGCGACCTCGACCTCGCTCCCCTCGAGGCGGTGGTGGGGGCGGCGGCCGAGCAGCCGACGTTCCTGCGCACCCTGGCCGGCACCTGCCTACAGTGGCACTCGCCCGTCGGCCTCTTCGGCCGGCTCCAGGAGGGCGACGACGGCCTCGACCTGAAGCGGGGCGTGATGGCCATCGTCTCCCTGGCGCGGCTCTTCGCCCTGGCCGCCGGCGTGCCGGCCCGCTCCACCCTCGAGCGCCTGGCCGCGGTGGCCG
>JBIOYC010000048.1:0-21597 GCA_044869955.1 Thermoanaerobaculia bacterium
CCATCGCCGAGCCGCTGACCAAGACCGACCGCATCACCATCGTCTCCACCGGCGAAGGCGGCGCCGGCGTCTCCAAGCTCACCGGCGACATCGCCAAGGTCATGGCCGAGCTGCCCAGCGTGGTGGAATCCCTTTCCGGAGTGGACATTCGCAAGCTGATCGAGCAGATCCCGGGGTTGAAGGGGGCGGTGGAGGAGGCGGGATCGCCGCCGCGGGAGCGGGAAGGGCGCGAGTGACGGAAGTCGCTGTCCGCCAAGCCGCGAGGCGCCCCTGCTACGATCCCCACCCGTGCGCCTGTACCTCTTCGACATCGACGGCACGCTGCTGACCGCCGGGCAACAGGTTTTGCCGATCTTTGCCGAGACCCTGCGGGAGGTGTTTGGGGAGACGGGGGATCTGGAGGGCTTCGACTTCGGGGGGAAGACGGATCCGCAGATCGTGCTCGAGCTGCTGGCGGGGGCCGGGTGGGCGGAGGCGGAGGTGGTGGAGCGATTGCCGGCGGTGCGGGACCGCTACCTGGGGCGGCTCGAGCGAGAGCTTCAAGCTGAGCGGATGCGCCTGTTTCCGGGAGTGCGCAAGGCGCTGGATCGGCTGGCGGGTCGGCCGGAAGCCGTGGTGGGCCTCTTGACCGGCAACTGGGAGCGGGGGGGCCGGGCGAAGCTCTCGCGGTTGGATCTCAACGACTACTTTCCCTTCGGCGGCTTCGGGGACGATGGGGTCGCCCGGGCGGACCTGGTGCCGGCGGCCCTCGAGCGGGCGCAGCGGCACTCGGGGCGGCGTTTCTCCCCCGAAGAGACTCTGATCATCGGTGACACCGTGTACGACGTGGCCTGCGCCCAGGCTCACGGGGTGCCGGTGCTGGCCGTGGCCACGGGCCGCACCCCGGCCGAGCGGCTGCGCGAAGCCGGGGCGACCTGGGTGGTGCCGGATCTGGAAGCGGCCGGGGAGCTGTTGGCGTAGACCTGGTCCCATGCCTCTACCCCAGATACCGCCGCAGCCAGGTCTGGGTCGCATTCATCGCCTCGATGAGCTGCGGCGTGGGGCCGGCGAAGGGGTGCTTGGCGCCGAAGGTGTGGCCACCTCCCTCGATGGCGAGGAGCTGGGTGGTACCTGTGGCCGCTCCGGCCAGCTCCTCGGCCTCCTGGAAGGGCACGCTCTCGTCCTCCCGGCCATGGACGATCAGCCAGGGTGCACGGCGGCGGCCGGCCGCGGCCAGCAGGTCCAGGTGGGCCGGCCGGGCCTCGACCTCTTCGCGCATCTCGGAGCCGAGCGCCAGCTCCTGGCCGGTGCGGGCGTTGGCGACCGGGAAGTCGCCGATCTTCCGCCACAAGGCCATCTGGTCCTCGCCGAAGCGGTCGACCCGCGCGATCGCCGCCCAGGTCACCAGAGCCTTGACGCGGTCCCGCCACTCTTCGCTCGCCGAGGCCAGCAGGGAGGCCGCGCCGCCACGGCTATGGCCCACCAGGCCCAGCCGGTCGAGGTCCAGGCGTTCCGTGCCGAGGGCCGTGCCGAGGGCGTCCAGGACCGCAAGCAGGTCCTCCAGCTCCTTGGTGTAGGTGTTGGTGCGGAAGGCCTCTGGATCCGTCACCAGCTCGTCACCCGGCCCCATCCCGGCTCCCGAGAGGTTGAAGCGCACGGCGGCGAAGCCGCGCTGCGCGAGCAGCTCGGCGAGGGGAGGGAAGAAGCCCCATTCGAGGAAGCCCTTGAAGCCGTGGCAGATGACGACGGTGGGGTGGGGGCCGAGGCCCGACGGGAGGTCGAGGATGCCGTCCAGGGGGCGGCCGGTGGCGGGCGAAAATCGGAAGGAGTGCGAGGCCATGGCGGGATTGTACGTGGCGACCGGGCCGGTCACCGCGAGCAGAGACTGTAGAATTCGCCCATGCCTGACTCTGCACCTCCGGCCGTCTCCCGACCTTCCTTCGCAGGGGAGCATGAAGCCCTACGCACCGGGGCGGCCCTGGTCGATCGCTCCCATCTCGGGCGGCTCGAGCTGCTGGGCCGGGACCGGGCTCGTTTCCTCCAGGGCCTGGTCACCTGCGACGTCAAGGCCCTCGGCGCCGGGAGTGGCGCCTTCGGCTTCATTCCCAGCAACCAGGGCAAGATCCTCTCGTCGGTGGTGGTGCTAGTCCTCACCGATCGCCTCTGGCTCCAGCTGCCGTCCGGCAAGGAGAGGGAGATCTCGCAGCATCTCTCGAAGTACGTCCTGGCCGACGACGTCGAGATCCGGCCCCTGACCGACATGCAGCCGATCACCGTCGCCGGCCCGCGAGCCGCGGAGCTGTTGGCCGAGGTGGGCGAGCTGCCGGCCGAGCCGTTCGGCCATCGCCGAGCCATGGTGGGAGGCATCGAGGTCCAGATCGTGCGCGAGGATCTGCTCGGCGTAGCAGCCTTCACGCTCTGGGTGTCCGCGTCGGTGGGCGGGGCCTTGACCGAGAGCCTGCTCGAACGCCCGGGGGTGGCACCGGCGGGAAACGAGGCGCTCGAGCTGGTCAGGCTCGAGGCCGGTATTCCGGCCTTCGGGGAAGACTACGGCTCCGACCACTTCCCGCAGGAGACGGGTCTCGAGCCGCGGGCCGTGAGCTACACGAAAGGCTGCTACCTGGGCCAGGAGGTCATCGCCCGCATCCACTACCGGGGTAAGGCCAACCGCGCCGCACGGCGACTGGTCTTCCTGGACGGGCTGCCCTCGACGGGCGCGCGGCTGCTGAGCGAGTCAGGAGAGGAGGTCGGCAGGGTGGGCTCGGTGGGGGAGAGTCCCACCCTGGGGCCGCTCGGTCTCGCCGTGCTGCATCGCAAGAGCTACGAGCCGGGCACCGAGCTGGCGGTGGAGGGAGGGGGGCGGGCCAGGATCGAGGAGCTGCCCGCTCACCCTTGCGATTGAGCCGGCGCTGGCCGGTCCATGACATTCCAACCGGAGGAGGGTCGACATGCAGGGTCTGTCCAGAGCCTTGATCGCGGAGCTGATCGGGACGTTCGCCCTGATCTTCATCGGTGCCGGCGCCGGTGCGCTGGGAACGGGGGGCCTGGTGGGCGTGGCCCTCGCTCACGGCCTGGTAGTGCTGGGCTTCGCCTACGCCTATGGCCACGTTTCCGGCACCCACATCAATCCGGCGGTGACCTGCGGTCTGCTGGCCGCGGGCAAGATCGCGCCGGTAAGGGCGCTGGCGTACATTGCCGCCCAGCTGGCGGGAGGGATCCTTGGTGCCTTCGCCCTGAAGGCCGCACTCGCCGGCACCACCGCGAGCCTGGGCGCCACCCAGCTCGCCGCCGCCGTGTCACCGACCACCGGCGTGCTGATCGAGGCGATCCTGACCTTCTTCCTGGTCAACGCCGTGCTGAACTGCGCGGTGTCGGGCAAGGCCGGGAATCTCGCCGGCGTGGCCATCGGGCTCACGCTCGTCTTCTGCATCTTGATGGGCGGGCCGCTCACCGGTGCGAGCCTGAACCCGGCCCGCACCCTGGGCCCCGCGGTGGCGCTCGGGGACTTCAGCAATCTCTGGGTGTATTTCGCCGGCCCGATCCTGGGCGCCGTCGTGGCGGCGGGGCTCTACCGCGCCGTCTTCGAGCAGCGCTGAGCCGCTGCGCCAACAAAAACCGGGCCGGAGCGGGGATGCTCCGGCCCGGCGAGTCTATGGCGGCGTCCGGCCGGGCGCCGCCGGGCGGGCTTCTAGACGGCGAACGACGACCCGCAGCCGCATTGCCCGGAGGCGTTCGGGTTGTTGAACTTGAACCCGGCGCCGGTCGAGCCGAGGACGTAGTCGATGCTCGTCCCCTGCAGGTAGCGGGCAGAGATGGCGTCGACGAAGACCGTGAGGCCGTTCTGCTCGTAGCTGAAATCGTTGGCCCGAGCTTCACTGTCGAAGTCCAGGGCGTACTCGAAGCCGCTGCAACCGCCGCCCCGCACCGCGATCCGCAAGCCGTAGGAGGCATCGATGCCCTCCTGCTCGCGGGTGTGCAGGACCATGTCGACGGCTTTCTTGGTGAGAGAGACGGGGATCTCGAAGTCCGGCTCCACCGGGTTGGGCTCGGCGGCCGGAGCGGTGTGGGTCGATTCCATCGGTGGCTCCTTCGTAGCTCTGAGCAGTGCTCCTAAGGGTAAGACTGGCGCCGCGGCAAGTCAAACTGACCCGGGGGGCGAGGAAGAGAACCGCGTGGCCTCGTCCGGCATTCCGGCCCACCCTTGCCGGTCGCGGCCGAGGCTTCGGGCTAAGATGGCCCGCGATGGAATCGGAAGACGAATCCCGCCGCCCAGGGCGGACCTTCTCCTACGAAGAAGCCCTCGACACCTTTCCCGCCGTGCGCGACGTCACCCACGCGGCCGTGCGGCAAGTGGAAGCCCTGCTCAACTGCGTCCAGAGCCGCGAGGAGATGGAATCCCGGCGCGAGGAGCTCCAATCTGCCTACGAGCGTATCGTCCAGGCCTGGGCCGAGGAGGTCACCTCCATCGGCTGTGAGGTCAAGGGTCTGTGGCTGGTCGACTGGGATAGCGGCGACGGCTACTACTGCTGGCGCTATCCCGAGGAGTCCCTGGCGCACTTCCACGGCTACGAAGATGGGTTCGGCGGCCGCATGCCGATCGCCTGAGCGCCTCTCAGCCGTAGAGAGGCAGCAAGCGCTCCCAGCTCACCTCAGCCAGCCGCTCCACCACCTGATCCGCGATCGAGAGCCGCTCGGCCGGATAGGTCTGCGCCACGCCCAGGGTGGCGAGGCCGGCCCCTGCGGCGGCTGCGAGACCCCCGGGGCTGTCCTCGACGGCTAGGACCTCATGCGGGTGGAACAGCCGGTCGGGAAGCGGCGGCAGGGAGTTCAAGGCTTCGAGAGCCCGTTCGTAGCCCTGCGGATCCGGCTTCGAGTCGGTCACGTCCTCGGCAGTCACCAGCACCTTGAAGAGGGTGCCGACGGCAGCCTGCTCGAGCGCGGCTTCGACCTCCTCCCGCAGCGCGCCGCTGACCACGCCGAGCGTGAGCCCCAGCCGGCTCGCCTCCTCGATCCGGGCCAGCACCCCGGGGAAGAAGGGGTAGCCCTCGCGCCGGACCCGTTCCCGGTAGTAGCTCGCCTTGCGAGTGACCAGGCGGACCACTCTCGAGGTGTCGGTGGCCTGGCCGCCGGCCGCCAGAGCCTGGGTGAAGCAGGCGCGATCGTCCAGGGCGAGATAGCGGCGGTAGTACTCCTCGCGCGACAGGGAGATCCCTTCCTCGGCCAGCACCCGGGAGAAGATCTCGGCGTGGATCGGCTCGTCGTCGAGGAGCACGCCGTTGAAGTCGAAGAGGATCGCGCGCAACACCCGGGCATGATACCGCCGTGCTGTTTCACGGAAGGCTGTCTCGCGTTGTACCATCCCCCGCCGGAGTCGGAATGCGCTTGGATTCGTCACGCGGAATGATCGAGGTCATCACCGGAGGCATGTTCTCCGGCAAGAGCGAGGAGCTGGTGAGGCGCCTCAAGCGGGCGTCCATCGCCCGCCAGCGAGTCGTGGTCTTCAAGCCGGCCACCGACACGCGCTCTTCTCCGGAGGTGGTGGCGACCCGCGACAACCGGCACCTCGAGGCGATCTCGGTCCAGAGCAGCCAGGAGCTACTCTCGCGGGTGGAGCTGGGGGTCCAGGTGGTGGGAATCGACGAAGCCCAGTTCTTCGACCAGGATCTGCCCGAGGTGGTCAACCAGTTGGCCGATCATGGCCTGCGAGTGGTGATCGCCGGGTTGGACCTCGACTACCTGCGCCGTCCCTTCGGCCCCATGCCGGCCCTGTTGGCCCTGGCCGAGGCCGTGGACAAGATGCACGCCGTCTGCATGCGGTGCGGCGAAGCAGCGCAGTACAGCTACCGCATCGCCGGGGGGAGCGACCAGGTGCAGATGGGGGACACCGAGGCCTACGAAGCGCGATGCCGGAGATGCTATGGGACCTGAGAACCGAGAGCCGGCGATCCGGGTCATCATGATGCCCAAGGACACCAACGCCCTGGGCACGATCTTCGGCGGCATCATCCTCTCCTACATCGACCAGGCCGGAGCCGTGGAAGGCCACCGGCACGTGCGAGGCCAGCTGGTCACCGTGGCGATGCGGGAGGTGGAGTTCCACGAGGCGGTCTTCGTCGGTGACCTGGTCAGCTTCTATACCGAGACCGTCCGGGTCGGTCGGACCTCGATCACCGTACGAGTGACGGTCGAGGCCGAGCGCCCCCTCGCGGAGGTCTCGAACCGCACCAAGGTCACCGAGGCGGAGGTCGTCTACGTCCACGTCGACGAGAGTCGACATCCCAAACCGATTCAGCCCGACCCCGCCTGATCTCCGCGGGCTGCATGCTATTCTCCGCCGTGATCTCACGCCTGGTCCTGCCATCACCATGAGCCCCGAGACCCCCGCGCCTCCGGACTGGAGTCTGCTCAAGGACTCGGAGTTGGTGCGTGCCATGGCGGCAGGGACGGAGCCGGCCCTGGCAGAGCTCTACGACCGTCACGCCCCGCTGGTGGCCGGAGTCGCTCAGCGCATCGTTGGCAATCGGGACGACGCCGAGGAGGTCGCCCAGGAGGTTTTCGTCCACGCCTGGCGTCAGGCCGCGAGCTACCAGGCGGATCGGGCCTCGGTCCTCACCTGGCTGCTCCTGGTGGCTCGCAGCCGTGCGATCGATCGCCTGCGCTCGCGCCACGTCGACGACCGCACCCGCGCCGCCATCGAGAGCTTCGGGGGCGAGGTCCATACATCCTCCGGGGCCTTCGCGAACGTATTGAGTGAGGAGCGAAGACGGCGGGTGCGCGAGGAGCTCGACCAGCTGCCCGCCGAGCAGCGTCAGGTGCTCGAGATGGCCTTCTTCGCCGGCCTGACCCAGAGCCAGATCGCCGCTGCCGCCGCCATCCCGCTCGGCACGGTGAAGACCCGCACCCTCCTCGCTATGAAGAAGCTGCGGGCCGTCCTGCGAGAGCAGATACGGGAGCTGTTGTGACTAGCGAGAACGAACACGAGGACACCCTCATCCTCTCCCTCGTCGAGGGGGGGCTCGAGGCTTTGCCTGCCGAGATCTCGGAGCAGGAGCAAGTCCTCGCTCGTCTCTACGTCGAAGTCCTGGGCCTGGTCGCCCAGACCCCCGAGCCCTTGGCGCCTCGCCCGCAAGTCCGCGAGCGCCTCCTGACCGCGATCGCTTCGGGGGAGTCGATGGTTGCGCAACCCGCCGTAGCGCCTCCATCCTCACCGATCCAGCCGCCACGACGCGCTCGGACCTGGCCCCTCTCGTTGGCGGCCGGGCTGGCCGCCGTGGCCCTCGGCGCGGCGGGCTACCTCGGCACGCAACTGGTTGCGGCAAAGGGCGAGCAGAGCCGGCTCGCCAGTGATCTCGGGCGGGCGCGGGAGACGGTCCAGAGCCTCGAGGGTCGGCTCGAAGACCTCCAGGCACGGCACGTTACGGTGGCCAGCCGTCTGACCCTCATCACCGAGCCCGGAGCGGTGGTCTGCGCTCTGCGTCCTCAGGGCACCCTCGCCGAGCAACCCCTGGCGCGCGGCGCGCTCTACGTGGCCGGCGACCACCAGCACTGGTTCCTGAGAGTCACGGGCCTCCCCGCTGTGCCCAAGGGCAAGGCGTATCACATGTGGTTCGTCACCGATGCCGGGCCGGTTCTGGGCGGCCAGTTCAGCACCGTGGAGGGAGCCTCGGCAGAGATCGGTTCGCCGACCATGCCGCACGGCATGACGGCCGTGGTGATCACCGTCGAGCCAACCTCCGGTGTGGCCACGCCGACCGGCGAAGAAGTTCTCTTCGGCAACCAGGTCCAGCAGATCTCGTAGGGCTCAGGCCTTGGCCGGGTCGGGCGCAGCTCGATCAGGCTCGGCAGACAAGGCGCCAGCCCACGCTTGCCAGGGCCTCGACCATGGCTCGGCCGATGCCCCGGGCACCATCGGTGATCAGGGCGACGGGTCGATCGGCAAGGTCGGACATGGGCCGAACTGCAGCATCGGCGCTGGCGCGGCAATCGGAATAGGCGGTCTGGCTGGCGCGTTAGCTCGAAGCGAAAGGAGGCGGTAGCGCCATGTTCTTCGATCCCATCTACTTCCTGTTCGTCGGGCCGGCCCTCCTGCTTTCGCTGTGGGCCAGCTTCCGCACCAAGTCGGCCTTCAACAAGTACTCTCAAGTCCGCACCATGAGCGGCCGCACCGGGGCCCAGGCTGCCCAGGAATTGCTGGATCGCGCCGGCATCCACGACGTCAAGGTAGTGCCCACCAGCGGCATGCTCTCCGACCACTACAATCCCGTGAACAAGACCCTGGCTCTTTCCGAGCCGGTCTACGCCTCGTCCTCGGTCGCCGCCATCGGTGTGGCCTGCCACGAGGCCGGGCACGCCATCCAGCACGCCCGGCACTATGCCCCGCTCTGGCTGCGTTCGGCGCTGGTGCCCACGGCCGGCATCGGCTCGAACCTCGGGCTCTTCGTCATGATCTTCGGGCTGATGTTCCAGAGCCAGAAGATGGTGGCGGTGGGCGCCGTCCTGTTCTCGGCGGTGCTGATCTTCCAGTTGGTGACCCTGCCGGTCGAATTCGACGCCTCGGCCCGCGCCAAGAAGCTCGCCTTCGAGTACGGCCTGGTAGCCGGGCCCGAGCGCGACGGCATGAACCGCGTGCTCAACGCCGCGGCCATGACCTACGTCGCCGCAGCCGCCTCGACCATCGCCACGCTGCTCTACTATCTTTTTCGGTCGGGTCTCCTGGGCGGCAGCGACCGCGAGTGAGGAGGTCCGGCGAGCCCGTCAGGCTCGTCCCACCTCCTCGCAGGCTTCCTTGTAGGCCCTCAGAATGGCGTTGATCTTCGACTGGTAACCGCGGCCCCGGCTTCGGAACCACTCGATCAGGTCGGCGTCGAGCCGCAGGGTCATGAGGGTTTTCCGAGGCACCGGCTGGAGGCCCTTGCGAACGAGCGCCCGGGCGAACTTGCCGGGTTCGACCTCGGGTACGTCGGACAGGTCCAGCTCGGCGTCGGTCAGGGCATCGACCCGAGCCCAATCAGTCTGAGATGGCGGTGAAGTAGCTGGCTTGCTCATTGCGGGTTGCCTTTCGGGGGGAGAAGATCCGGATCGAGCTTTCGCCTTCCGTGTGAGCGATGACGACCACGCGGTCGTCCAGGAGTCCGAAGGTGAGGAATCGGCGCTCCGAGTAGTCGAAGCGGTCATCCTCGACGGTCACCGTCAGCCCGGCGAAGACAGCCTCGAGACCGGCGAAGTCGATGCCGTGCTTGCGGAGGTTCGAGTGACGCTTGGCCTCGTCCCACAGGAACTCCATGCTTCGGTAAGTGTAACTACGTAGCGTAGTTCTTTCAACTGGCGAGAGCCCCTTTCATGCCTCAGTTGGGGCAAAATCAGCTCCTCCAAGACCGTCCAAGATCTCGAAGCTGACCGAGGAGGAACCCCATGGAGCAGCTCGCTGGTCTCCTGCCTTCGTCCTTGCTCTCGACCCTGCTGGCACTGGCGGCCACCTTCCTGGGGCTGGCCGCCGCGGTGCAGATCCTCCAGGAGAGCTACAAGTACCTGAGCTGGACCGAGGCCCGGGTCTACCGCAAGGTGCTCCTGGACTTCGCCGGGCCGTGGATCCAGAAGCTCTTCGAGCCCGGGGTGGTCAATGATCTGGCGGTGCGCGGTCCGTTCCAGATCCGCTCCCTCCGGCCTCCGGGGGTGCTCCTGCCGCTCGCCCAGGACGAGCTGCGAGAAGCCGCGGAGCGCCTGGCACCGACCTGGGTGCGCAGGCTCGTCGAGCAACTTCGCCAGGAGCGGGAGCTGCAGACGGCCGCCTCCGGCTTGCCGATCTGGTCGCCGGCCTGGGCTGCCCTGGTCGAGGAGCTCCGGAAGGTCGCCCCGGACGACCCCACGCACGGGGATGCGACCGAGATCCTCGCCTTTCTCCAGAGCTGGGTCCAGCCCGCAGGAGACGCGCGGCAACTCGACGCCCGCGCCCTCCTGGTCGCCTTCGAGCAGCGCTTCCTTCCCGAGGTCGTCAGGCTGGAGAAGCTCTTCCCGCGCCTCGAGCGCAACCTCCAATACGCCAACCGCCGCCGCAACCTCCGGCACACGTTCAGCATCGCGCTGCTCCTCGCCGTGGGCTTCGACCTGCCCTTCGACGAGCTGTACGAGAGCGCCTCCCGGCCGTCTCTGGAGGAGAGTGTGGCCTTCGCCCAGACGCGCATCGACGCCTACGAGGCCCTGGCGAAGCCGGAGCCCGTGCCAGCGGGCGAGGTCGTGGGGGTGGGAGTGAGTCGCGAGGAGCTGGAGACCCAGCTTCGGCAGGTGCTGGCGCAGCCGGGCGAAGACGAGGGCACTCCTCTCTTCGGCCGGGCCCTCGAGCGGCTGGGGAAGCTCCGGAACCAGAGCTTCCTCGCCCTGCCGATCCACCTGCTCTACTGCTTGGTCACGGCGTTCCTGGTGTCCTTCGGCGCCCCGCTCTGGCACAACCTGACGGGAGCCCTGTGGCGCGCCGGCCGGGCGCGCCTGGGCCAGCCGGTCGAAGGGGCGAGCCCGGCCGGCTGAGGGCCGCTGCCGTAGCAGAGCCCCCTACTCGGCCGGCTCGCCCAGCAGCTCGATGATCTCGTGCTTCCTCGCTTCGAGCTCCTCGGGAGTCGAGGCTTCGAGCACCAGGCGCAGGTAGGGCTCGGTGTTCGAGAGGCGGACGTTCGCCCACCAGCTGGGGAATTGGACGGTCACGCCGTCGAGGTAGTCGATCTCGCCGCCGGCGTACTTCTGCTCGAAGGCCCTCATCAGCCCCGTCTTGTCCTCGACCTCGAAGTTGATCTCCTCGCTCTTGGCGTAGCGCCTGAGCGGCGCCACGATCTGAGAGAACGCCTTGCCCTCGCGGCCGATCAGGTTGAGGATCTCGAACACCGCGAGCACGGCGCAGTCGGCGAAATAGTTGTCCCGGAAGTAGTAGTGGCCGGCCAGCTCGCCGCCGAAGATGCCGTCGTCGCGGCGCAGGGTGGCCTTGATGAAGGAATGGCCCACCCGCTCTCGCACCGGGATGCCGCCCTTCTCGCGGATGTACTCGGCCACGGCCCGCGAGGAGCGCAGGTCGTAGACCACGTGGCGGCCCGGTTGGTGGGCGAGGAGCTCGCCACCGATCAGGGCCGTCGCGAGGTCGCTGCCCACCGGCGCGCCCCGCTCGTCGACGAAGGCGGCCCGGTCGGCGTCGCCGTCGAAGGCCACGCCGAGGTCCGCCCCGTGCTCCTGAACCGCCCGGCAGAGGTCCCGCAGATTCTCGAGCTTGAGCGGGTTGGCCTCATGGTTGGGAAAGGTGCCGTCCAGCTCGAAGTAGAGGGGGATCAGCTCGATGCCCGCGGCCTCGAGCAGGGGCTGGTAGATCGTCCCCATGCCGTTGCCGGCATCGACCGCCACCTTGAGCCGGCGTCCGCCCGGGGGCTTCTCCAGGAACGAGAGCACGTGGCGGTGGTAGGCCTCGGTCACCGAGCCGGTCGAGAGCTCGCCGCGCCGGCCGCCCGGCTCGAAGTCGCCCTCCTTCACCCGCCTCTCGATGGCCGGGATGCCCTCGTCCCCGGACACCGGCCGCGCGCCGTGGCGGCTGAACTTGAAGCCGTTGTAGCGGGCCGGGTTGTGGCTGGCGGTGACCTGCACCCCACCCGCGGTGCCGAGGGAGCCCACGGCGAAGTAGTTCATGGGCGTGGTGGCGAGGCCGATGTCGAGCACGTCGAGGCCGCTCTCGCGGATTCCCTCGATCAGGGCGGCAGCCAGGGGTTGGCCGTGACTGCGCATGTCCCGGCTCACCACCACCTGGGGATGGGCGGCCAAGACCTCGGGGTCGAGGACGCTCTTGAAGGCACGGCCGATCTGGACCGCGGTGGTCTCGTCGAGCTGGTCGGGATAGGTGCCGCGGACGTCGTAGGCCTTGAAGATTCCCGCCATGGGGTCTCCCTCTCTCTCAGATTCGTTCGATGGCGAAGGCGAAGTCGAGGTCTTCGACCGGGGACACGGTCAGCGCGGCCGAGGCGTCGCCGTCGACCGCCGTGAGCTCGACGGCGAGGGTCTCCCCCGCGATCCAGCCGGCGAAGCTGCGCAGGGCCTGCCCCAGCTCCGGGGCGGCGTGGTAGCGGACGCGGATGCGGTCCGCGTAGTCGAGGCGGGCGTCCTTGCGCGCGCTCTGGATCTTGTGAACCACCTCGCGGGCGCGGCCCTCGTCGATCAAGGCCGGTGTCAGGTCGGTCTCGAGGGCCACCAGCAGCTCGCGGTCCCCCTGGGTGGCGGTGCCCTCGCGCTCGATCAAGCGGATTTCGAGGTCCTCCGCGGCCAGCTCGACCGGGCCGTCGGCGAGCGCCAGGGTAATTCTGCCCTCCCCCTCCACGGTCGCCGCGAGGGAGTCGCCGTCGGCGCCGTCGAGGGCGGCCTTCACCGCAGCCATCCGTTTGCCGAGGCGAGGCCCCAGGCGGGAGAAGATCGGCCTCACCTCGCAGCGCACATACTGCCCGCGCTCCTCGGCCCAGCGCACTTCCTTGACGTTGAGCTCATCGGCGAGCAGGTCGAGGTACGGGGTCATCGACTCGCGAAGCCGCGCGTCCGCGGTCACCAGCGTCACCGCCGGCAGGGGCTGGCGGGTCTTCAAGTTGTGGAGGTTGCGCGCCGCATGGCCCAGCCGCACGGCCCGGTGCACGGCCGCCATGCCGAGATCGAGAGCGTCGTCGTGTCGGTCGCCGGCCGGCGTGGGCCAGTCGGTCAGGTGCACGCTCTCGGCCGCGCCGGAGTCCTGGCTGCGCTCGAGCACGCGGTGAAGCGTGTCGGCGAAGAAGGGCACGAAAGGCGCGAGCAGGCGAGAGAGGACGGTGAGCACCTCGTAGAGGGCCTGGTAGGCGCTCAGCTTGTTCTCGGCCGAGACCTCGGCATTGCCCCCCGGTGGCGCCCAGAAGCGGTCCCGGCTGCGGCGGATGTACCAGTCGGTCAGGTCGTCGACGAGCTCCTCGAGCTTGCGCGCCGCCTCCGGGATCTGGTAGGTCGAGAGGTGCTCGGTGGTGGCCGCCACGGCCCGGTCGAGGCGCAGCAGGATCCAACGGTCGAGGGCCGGCCGGGAGGCGAAGGCGGGGGCGGGCAGCCCGGGTCGCCAGCCGTCGAGGTTGGCGTAGATGGTGAAGAAGGAGAGGGCGTTGGCCAGCGGGATCAGGAACTTCTGGGCGCTCTCGCGCACCAGCCGGGCGGAGAAGCGGGAGGTCAGCTCCGGGTTGGTCTCGTAAAAGTACCAGCGCAGGGCGTCGGCGCCGGTCTCGGCCATCACCGCCATGGGCTCCACCACGTTGCCCAGGCGCTTCGACATCTTGCGCCCCTTCTCGTCGTTGACGTGGCCGACCACGACACAGTTCTCGTAGGTGATCGAGTCGAAGAGCAGCACGCCCAGGACGTGGAGGGTGTAGAACCAGCCCCGGGTCTGATCAACTCCCTCGCAGATGAAGTTGGCGGGGAATTGCCGGCTGGCGGCCGGCCCTTCGAAGATCTCACGATTCTCGAAGGGATAGTGGTGCTGGGCGAAGGGCATCGCCCCCGAGTCGTACCAGGCGTCGATCACTTCTTCCACCCGTCGCATGGTGCCTTCGTCGCATGCCCGGCAAGACCAGGTCATGGCGTCGATGTATGGGCGGTGGGGGTCGAACTGGGCACGGTCGTAGGGATTCGCCGGCAGCGGCTGACCCACAGCGGCGAAGAGCTCGGCGTAGGAGCCCACGGTGTGGAGGGCGCCGCACTCCGGCCGATCGCAGCGCCAGACCGGCAGCGGCGTGCCCCAGTACCGCCGCCGTGACAGGGCCCAGTCCACGACGTTCTCGAGCCAATTGCCGAAGCGGCCTTCGCCCACGTGCTCAGGATGCCAGTGGACCTCGCGGTTGCGATCGATCAGCTCCTGCTTGCGCTTGGTGGTGGCCACGAACCAGCTCTTCGTGGCGTATTGCAGGAGCGGGTTGTCGCAGCGCCAGCAGAAGGGGTAGCTGTGGTGGTAGCGATCGGCATGGAGCAGGCGGCCTCGCGCTTTCAAGTCCTGGGTGATCTTGGCATCGGCGTCCTTGAACCAATGCCCGGCGAAGGGCTCGAGACCCTTGCGGTCCCCGATCCGGCCCGAGGCTTCCACGGTCTGGAGCATCGGCAGGCCGTACTTGACGCCGGTCGCGTAGTCGTCGGCGCCGAAGGCCGGAGCGGTGTGGACGATGCCCGTGCCGTCGGTGGCGGTGACGTAGTCGGCGGTCACCACCCGCCAGCCGGCCTCGTCGGAGGGCGGCGGGTCGAAGGCCGGGGTGCCCAGCAGGCGATCCGCCGGCGGCACCGCGAACGGTCGCTCGTAGGTGAGGCCGGCGAGGTCGCGGCCGAAGAACCGCGCCACTGCAGGCTGGTCCCGCAGATCCCGGCGCTGGCGTTTGCCCTCGACCTCGGCGTCATAGGGCACCGGCACCTCGATCGCATCCGCGAAGAGGGCGAGCTCGCCCGGTCGATGAGGCATCTCCACCACGCGATAGACGAGGTCCGGGTGCACCGCGAGGGCGGTGTGGCCGGGGGTCGTCCAGGGCGTGGTGGTCCAGGCGATGGCCGAGAAGCCGGAGGGGGTGACCCAGGAGCCGCCCTCGACGGTGGCGATGCCTTGGCCGGGTCGAACCGGGAAGAGCACCCAGATCGACGGGTCCTCGATGTCCTTGTAGTTCTGGGCCACCTCGTGCGAGGAGAGGGTGGTGCCGCAGCGGCCGCAGTAGGGTTGGACCTTGTAGCCCTCCTCGAGCAGGCCCTTCTTCCAGAACTCCGAGAGCGACCACCAAACCGACTCGACGTAGTCGTTGGTGTAGGTCTTGTAGGCGTGGTCGAGGTCCAGCCAGTAGCCCAGCCGTTCGGTCATCGCCCGCCAGTCGCGCTCGTAAGTGGAGACGCTCTCGAGGCAGGCACGGTTGAACTCGGCGATGCCGTACTGCTCGATCTCCTTCTTCCCGGAGAAACCCAGGCGCTTCTCGACCTCGATCTCGACCGGCAGGCCGTGAGTGTCCCAACCCGCCTTGCGGGGGACCCGGAAGCCCTGCAAGGTGCGGAAGCGGGGGAAGAGGTCCTTGACCACCCGCGCCACCACGTGGCCGACGTGGGGGACGTTGTTGGCGGTGGGGGGGCCCTCGAAGAAGACGAAGGGGGGGGCGTCGGCCCGGCGCTCGAGGCTCTTCTCGAAGATCCTCTGGTTTCGCCAGAAGGCGAGAACCTCCTGCTCGAGCGCGGGGAACGGATAGCCGGGGGGCAGCTCGGGAAATCTCTGGCTCATGACGTGGACGCGAATGGGGGCACGGATGGGGCCGCGGATCGCGCGGCGTATTGTAACCGGCGCGGCTACGGGCTGATCTCGGAGAGAAACGACAGGAAGCTGCGACAGAAGGCTCGGGGCTGTTCCCGGTGGGGCCAGGCGCCACAGGCCTCGAAGATCTGCAGCTCCGCCTTCAGGTGGTGCAACCACAGGTCTGCGGTCTCGACGGGCGGGTTCGCTGCCTCGCGCCCCCAGGCGAGCCAGCTGGGCACGCCGAGGCGGGGCAGCAGCTCCTTGACCCCGTGGTTCAGGTAGCCGGCCACGAAGGCGGCGAGCGCGGCGTGGGCGCCCGGCTGATGGCTGGCGACGTAGTGATGGTCGATGGCCGAGGCGCTGGCCCGTTCCGGTGAGGCGAAGACATCGCGCTCGAGGTGATGGGCGATCGCTTTGCGACTGGTCAGGAGGTTCAAGGCCGAGGTGCCGAGCACCGGCACCTTGAGCAGGCGATGGACCAGGGCGTCCTTCAAGTCCGGCTCGTCTCCGTGGACCTCGATGCCCTGCGGCACCACCAAGCCCAGGGCCCGTACCCGCTCGGGGCTGTCGACGGCGATCTGCACGGCGTAGGCGGCGGGGAGCCCGGCGGCCACGAGGGTCGCCCGGCCTCCCACGACGTCGTGGAGGAAGTCGTCGATCAGCTGGATGTAGAGCTCGCCGTCGTAGGTCAGCCGGGGCTTGTCGGAGCGGCCCCAGCCCAGGAGGTCCGGCACGTAGACCCGGAAGCGCTCGGCCAGCAGCTCGGCCACCTCGCGCCATTCCTCGCCGTCGTGGCCCGGGCCGAAGGAGTGCAGCAGCACCAGGGGAGGGCCGGAGCCGATGCGCTGGAAGGCCACCTCGCCTTCGGTCCAGGCGTAGCGCTGGCTCCGTCCCCAGCGAGGTGGCGCCAGCTTGCCCGCCCGCCGCCGGATCACCGCGTTGGCGATCGCCGGCACGCCGATGGCGGCAGCACCGATCAGCAGCCCCTGAATCAGGCGCTTTCGGCGCTTGCGGCGCTGTAGCTCCTCCGCGCTCTCGGTGGCCATGGAAGCCAAACGATACCATGGGGTCCCGCGCCCTCGGGACCCATGGCCCGGGACTTGCGTCACGCCAGCTGCGGTCTCCTGGCCGCAGCGAGTGGAGACGATTCTCCCGGTCAGGTCGTACACTCTCCCCCGAGGCCCTGCTCATGGCGAATCTACCCATCGTCCGACTCGGTCATCCGGCATTGCGGACCCCAGCCCGTTCTCTCGACCCTTCGCAGCTCGGCGGCGAAGAGCTGCAGAACCTGATCGACGACATGATCGAGACCATGCGCTCCGCCGACGGCGTCGGCCTGGCGGCGCCGCAGGTCGCCCAGGAGCTGCAGGTCTTCGTCTACGAGGCGGGAGACGGCGAGGGCAGCGGCATCCCCTTGACCGTGGTGGTCAACCCCCTGGTCACCCCGCAGCAAGGGGAGCTGGTCTACGACTGGGAGGGGTGCCTCTCGATCCCTGAGCTGCGGGGTCTGGTGCCCCGCCATCCGGCGGTCAAGCTCTCGGGCCTCGACCGCCAGGGCCGCCCTTTCGAGCGCCTGGCCTCCGGCTTCGAGGCCCGGATCATCCAGCACGAGTACGACCACCTCAACGGCGTCGTCTACCTCGATCGCATGCGGGACCTCCAGTCGCTCGCCTACGTCCCCGAGCGCGAGCGCTTCTGGCTGGCCGAAGAGGGCGAGCCGGAGGACGAGACGGTCGGCTAGCCGCCTGCCGAGCCGGCCATGGGGCGTGAGCTGCTGGTGGTGTGGGCCGGTCGGCACCAACGCAGAGGTTGGGAGGATCTCTGCGGCGACTATCGACGCCGCATCGGGCGCTTCCTGCCGGTGCGAGACGTGGCGGTCAAGGCCCGCGAGGTGGCGAGCAGCCCCGGCCGTGGGGAGGCCGAAGCACGGGCCCTGCTCGCCGCCCTGCCCGATCCCTGCTGGACCGTCGCCCTCGACCGCAAGGGTAAGACCCTCTCCTCCGAACAGCTGGCCGAGTGGCTGGAGCGACGCCGCCAGGACTGGCCCCACCCCCTAGCCTTCTTGATCGGCTCCGACCTTGGCCTGCCTGCCCGGGTGCTCGCAGAGGCCCGCGAGAAGATCTCCCTGGGCCCCCTCACTCTGCCCCACGAGCTCGCCCGTCTGGTGCTCTACGAACAGCTCTATCGGGCTCTTTCTCTCGCGGCAGGAATAAACTACCATCGCGGCGAGTTCTAGCCTTGCTAAGCATCGAGAGACGGGCGTAGTGGTGTTGGGGAAGATCCTTCCAGGGCAAGGAGAGAAGGCGTGCCGGAGACGAAGAAGAGCTACAAGACGTCAGACATCCTCTCCGCGGAGATCGTACAGGAGCTTCGCGATCAGCTCCTCGCCAAGCGCAAGCGCATCATGGACCTCTACGAGGCCGATGTGAAGGCCGGCCAGGAATCCGCGCAGGAGGACACCGATGACTATGTCGACCGGGCCAACAGCTCCTACAACCGCGAGCTGATGTTCTCCCTGTCGAGTGCGGAGCGCGATCAGCTGATCGAGATCGACGATGCCTTGAAGCGTCTGGACCAAGGCACTTACGGCTACTGCCAGTACTCCGGCAAGCCCATCGGCCTGCCGCGCCTGCAGGCGGTCCCCTGGGCGCGCTACAGCGTCGAGTACCAGGAGCTCGCCGAGAAGGGGTTGCTCGACGAGGATGGCGCCGCCTCCTGATCGGACCGCGCGACCGCTCCTCCGAGCCGGCCGCGTGAACGGCCCGGCGGGCAGCGCTGTCGCGCCCGGAGCGAAGGGCACACCGCCGTGGGGGTCCTCTTTGCGATGAGGATTCGCACCTTCATCGGCGTTCTGGTGGCTCTCGGCCTCGTCGTCTTCGTTTCCTACCTCACCGTCCTCAACCGCGACGTCCTGGCCCAGCCGTTCGATCTGGCCGGGCTCACCCGGGTTCCCCTCTACAGCGCCCTGCTGCTGGTCTTCGGTCTCGGCTTCCTGCCGCCGGCCACCTCGCTGCTGGTCGGCACCGTCAAGCGCGAGCTGGCCCTGCGCGATGAGCGCCGTAAGGCGCGTGAAGGGGACAGCCTCTCGGCGAGCTTCCGGCGCGGAGTGGACTTCCAGGCTGCCGGCCAGCTGGACAAGGCGGCCCCGGAGCTGGCGGTGGTGGTCGACGGCCGGCCCGAGGACTTCCCGGCCCTACTGCGTTACGGCGAGGTGTTGCGCCAGCTCGGGAGGGTCAGCGAGGCGATCGACCTGCACCAGCGCCTGGCCGTCCTCTTCCCGGCGAACGTCGCCCCCCTCTACCAGCTGGCAGAGGACTACGACGCCCGGGGCGAGTCCGAGGTGGCGCGCGAGATCCGCAACCGCATCCTGCGGGACTTCCCCCAGACCGGGCTCGCCGTCCTGTTGCGCCGCCGCAATGCGGCCATCGTCGCCAGCCAGTTCGAGCTGGCCACCGAGGTGCAGGAGAAGATCAACGCCCTGCGCCAGGGCCTGCCGGTCAGCGCCGAGGAGCAGAAGATCGGCCTCGGCCTCACCTACCAGCAGGGGGTCGCCGAGCTCGAGGCCGACCGAGTCGAGGAGGCGATCGAGATCTTCCGCTCCGTGCTCGCCCGCGAGCCGCAGTTCATCCCTGCGATCCTGATGCTCGGGGAGGCCGAGCTGGTGCGCGAGAACCAGGAGGCGGCCGTCGAGCAATGGCTCGCGGGCTACCGAGAGACCGGCAACCCGGTCTTCCTCCAGCGCCTCGAGGACCACCAGATCGAGGACGAGGATCCGCGCCGGGCGATCGAGATCTTGCGTCGGCTGATCGCCGAGTCGAAGAACGACCTGGTGCCGCGCTTCTTCCTCGGCCGTCTCTACGATCGCCTGGAGATGCACGACGATGCCCTGAAGCTCTACCAGAGCATCGGCGACCGCGTGGCCAGCTCCCCGACCTACCATTGCCTGATCGCCCGCATCTACGAGCGCCGTGGCGACGTCACCCGAGCCCTCGACGCCTATCACTCCCTGACCGAGCAGCTCGGCCTGCCGAGCTACGAGTATCGCTGTCGCGTCTGCTCCGCTCCCCAGCCGGAATGGCGGGACCGCTGCAACCGCTGTGGCTCCTGGAACTGCGTGGAGCTCGACTTCGAGGAGGAGCACGTCACCCTCGAGGCGCTCGGGGTCAAGGAAGCTCCCGTCTGGGAGGTCCCGGCCGGCTGGGATGCCCGCGATCTGGCGGACGAAGGCAAGAAGTAGGCTGCACCGGTCAGCCTACCCGCCACCATGCTCGAGCGGTTGCTCGCGAGCCTCGCTGCCGGCCCCGTCGAGGCGGTCTACCTGGTCCACGGAGACCTGGTCCTCGCCGAGCCGGCGGCCGTGCGCTTGGCCGAGGTCCTCGGCAGGCGATCCGGCATGAGCCCGGACGTCCGGCGCCATCCGCCTCGCCTCTCGCCCTTGCTCGACGACCTCAAGACCTACTCCCTCTTCGGCGGCGGCAAGGTGGTGGTGGCGATCGACACCGCCGCCCTCGCCGACCGCCGGGACGCCGCCGACCTGATCGACGAGGCCGAGGACGCCTTGCCGATCGACGACCCGCACGAGCTGCCGTCGCGCGCCCGGCCGGGGGCGTCGCGGCTGCTCCAGGCAATGCGCCTCTTTGATCTCGCCCCCGAGGTCGGCGATCTCCACAAGCAGATCGAGTCATTGCCGAAGTGGGTGCTGGAGGGGGGCAAGAAGCTGCGGCAGCGCAAGCCCCGGGGGCGCTCCAAGGCCGAGCTGGAGGTCCTCACGCAGGGCCTCGTGACCCTGCTCGGGGCGGCGCGAGAGGCCGGTCTGGCGGGGTGGGCGGAGGGGGACCTCGCCGAGCTGAGTGAGGCGGTGCAGAAGGGCTTCCCGGAAGGCCACACGCTGGTGCTCGCGGAACGCGAGGTGGCCGCCGACCACCCGGTGGCGCGCGCCCTGGTCGAGCGGGGTGCCGTGGTGTCGGTGGGAACCGTCACCAGCGAGCGGGGGGGCGGTTTTTCGGGCCTCGACACATTGGCGACCGAGCTCGCCCGCCAGACCGGGGTGACGATCGAGCGGGACGCCCTTGCGGAGCTCGCCCGCCGGACCCTGCGCCAGGAGCGGGACGGCGGCGTCGAAGCGGACTCCACGGCCCGTTTCGCCGGCGAGTACCGCAAGCTCGCCAGCCTGGCCGGCCAACAGGGGCGGATCGACCGCCGAGCGGTCGAGGATGCGGTCGAGGACCGCGGGCAGGAGGATGTCTGGCAGTTGCTCGACGCTCTGGGCTCGGGCCGGGCCGGCGAGGCCCTCTCCCGCCTGCGGCGCTACCTGGGCGCCGCCGAGGACCCTCTCGCCGCGCGTCTGTCTCTGTTCGCGCTGCTCGCCGCCCTCTGCCGCCAGATCGCCGCCCTCCGCGGTCTGATGGCCGAGCGGGGCGTTCCGGTCGGGGAGGCCCAGTACAAGCGCTTCGAGGCGCGCTGGGCGGCCGTGCTCGGAGCGGATCTCGCGGACGGGGTCAAGAGCCCTCTCGCCGGCCTCAACCCCTTCCGCCTGTTCAAGGCCTATCTCGCCGCCTGCCGCATTCCTCCCGAAGACGCGGCGCAGCTGCCCTGGCGGGCCCTCGAGGCCGAGCTCGGCCTCAAGGGGGGGAGCGACGACCCCGACGCGGTCCTCGCCGACCTGCTGGTGCACCTGTCCCGGCCGCGCTAGCCTGAGGCTATGCCCGAGCTACCCGAGGTCGAGGTCCTGAGGCGCAGCCTCGCTCCCCGGCTGAGCGCTGAGCGCATCACCGGCGTCGAAGTCAGCAACATCGCCCTGCGCGAGCCTGTCGACGCCGGCCGGCTCGGTGCGGCGGTCCGTGGCCGGAAGGTCCTGGGCCTGAGAAGGCGCTCGAAGTACCTGCTGATCGACCTCGAGGGGGGCAACACGCTGGTGATCCACCTGGGCATGAGCGGGCGACTCACCCTGGCCGCTGCCGACACCCCTCCTGAGGCCCACGAGCACGTGGTCTTCCGGCTCTCCTCCGGCGCCAAGCTACGCTTCCGCGACCCGCGACGCTTCGGTCTCATCTTCGCGGCCCCGACCGCCTCGCTCGAAGGCGACCGGCACTTCGCCGAGCTGGGGGTGGAGCCCCTCTCAGGCGGTTTCTCTGGCCAAGTCCTCCAGGAGGCCGCCGAGGGCCGGCGCGGGCCGGTGAAGACCTTTCTGATGGATGCCTCGGTGGTGGTCGGCGTGGGCAACATCTACGCCAGCGAAGCGCTCTTCCAGGCCGGCATCCACCCCCTGCGCTCGGTGGCGCGGATCTCCGCCGCGAGATGGGAGCGTCTGGCCGCGGCAGTGCGGGCGGTGCTCGAAGGGG
>JBIOYC010000049.1:0-8581 GCA_044869955.1 Thermoanaerobaculia bacterium
GGCGCCGACGCCGCCGGCCGAAGCCTCCGCCGTGGCGCCGCTCGACATCGGTTCTCCCCTGGATCTCGGGAAATTGGGCGCCGCCGCGGCCGGCCGCGCCGTGGGCCGCGGCCTGTCCCGGCCCGGCTTCTGGGTCGCGCTGGTGATACTGGCACTGGTCCTCTACTGGTTGCTGCGCTAGCGACCTTCTGGCCCGCGCGGAAAGGAGCCTGCATGATCCCCGCCCCCTTCGACTACCACGCGCCGCGGACGCTCGACGAAGCGATCGGGCTGCTCGTGGCCCACGCCGACGACGCCAAGGTGCTCTCCGGCGGGCAGAGCCTGCTGCCGCTCTTGAAGCTGCGGCTGGCGGCCGCCGGCCACCTGGTGGACATCGGCCGCATCCCCGGGCTCGAGGACATCCGCGAAGCGGGCGGCTTCGTCGAGATCGGCGGGCGCACCCGTGAGTCGGCGCTCGAGCGCTCGGAGCTGATCCAGGGCAAGCTGCCGCTGCTCGCCGACGCCGCGGCGGTGATCGCCGACCCCCTGGTGCGCAACCTCGCCACCGTGGGCGGCAACCTGGCGCACGGCGATCCCGCCAACGATCACCCGGCCGCCATGCTCGCGCTCTCGGCCGAGGTGGTGGCGACCGGCCCCGGGGGCCGGCGCACGATCCCCATCGGCCAGTTCTTCGTCGGCCTGTTCGCGACCGCGCTCGAGCCGGCGGAGATCCTGACCGAGATCCGCATCCCGGTGCCGGCGCAGAGAAGCGGCGGCGCCTACGTGAAGCTCGAGCGCAAGGTCGGCGACTTCGCCACCGCCGCGGCGGCGGCGCAGCTCACGCTCTCGGCCAAGGGCGCGGTCGAGAGCGCCGGCATCGCGCTGACCAACGCCGGGCCGACGCCGGTCCGCGCCGCGGACGCCGAGCGGTTCCTCGCCGGCAAGCAGGCGACCGATGAGGTGATCGCGGAGGCGGCACAGCGGGCCGCGGCGGCGGTGACGCCTTCCGCCGATCGGCGCGGCTCCATCGAGTACAAACGGGAGATGGCGCGGGTGCTGGCGGCGCGCGCCCTGCGACGGGCCCGCGATCGGGCCCAGGGGAGGTAGCCATGGCGAAGCACGCGATCCGCGTCAAGGTCAACGGCGGCGAGCACACGGCGGAGATCGAGTCACGGCTCCTGCTGGTGCACTTCCTGCGCGAGGTGCTGTCGCTCACCGGCACCCACATCGGCTGCGACACCACGCACTGCGGCGCCTGCACGGTGCTGCTCGACGGCGAGCCGGTCAAGTCGTGCACGGTGCTCGCCGTGCAGGCCGACGGGCGCGAGGTGACGACCGTCGAAGGCCTGGAGAAGGACGGCAAGCTGCACCCCATTCAGGAGGGGTTCTGGCAGGAGCACGGCCTGCAGTGCGGCTACTGCACGCCGGGCATGATGATCACCGGCTACGCCCTGTTGCAGTCCAACCCCGACCCCAGCGAGACCGAGATCCGCCAGGCCATCTCCGGCAACCTCTGCCGCTGCACGGGCTACGTGAACATCGTCAAGTCGGTCCAGCACGCCGCGGCCAGCCTGCGGTCGAGCCAGGGATAGGAGGGAACCATGAGCGAAGCCACCGCGCCCCGAGCTCTCCGCACCTCGGCCGACGTCTGCGGCATGGGCCACTCCATGAAGCGCAAGGAGGACCCGCGCTTCATCCGCGGCCAGGGCCGCTACGTGGACGACGTCAAGCTCCCCGGCATGCTGCACCTCGACATCGTGCGCAGCCCCTTCGCGCACGCCAAGATCACCGCCATTCGTACCGAGAAGGCGCTCGCCACGCCAGGCGTGCTGGCGGTGATCACCGGCGAGACGCTCAAGGGCTTCAACCTGCACTGGATGCCGACCCTGATGTCCGACACCCAGATGGTGCTGCCCACCGAAAAGGTGATGTACCAGGCACAGGAAGTGGCGGCGGTGATCGCCACCGACCGCTACGCGGCGGCCGACGGTGTCGAGGCGGTGGAGGTGGACTACGAGCCGCTGCCGGTGGTGGTCGACCCCCGCAAGGCACTCGAGCCGGGGGCCCCGGTGCTGCGCACCGACAAGCCCGGCAAGACCGACAACCACATCTTCCACTGGGAGGTGGGGGACCGTGCGGCGACCGACCGCGCCTTCGACGAGGCCGAGGTAGTGGTCAGCCAGGACATCTACCTGCCGCGCATCCACGTCGCCTCGATCGAGACCTGCGGCTGCGTCGCCGACTTCGACCGCGTCAACGGCAAGCTCACCGTCTACATGACCACCCAGGCGCCGCACGCCATCCGCACCGTGCTGGCGCTGGTGGCCGGCCACGTGGGGCTGTCGGAGGAGCGCATCCGGGTCATCTCGCCGGACATCGGCGGCGGTTTCGGCGGCAAGGTGCCCGTCTACCCCGGCTACGTGTGCGCGGTGGCGGCGTCGGTGGTGCTGGGCAAGCCGGTCAAGTGGGTCGAGGACCGCATGGAGAACCTGCAGGCCGACTCCTTCGCCCGCGACTACCACATCAAGGCCGAGCTCGCGGCCGGCAAGGACGGCCGGATGAAGGCGCTGCGCATCAAGACGCTGGCCGACCACGGCTACGCCGACGCCGCCGCCAACCCGTCGAAATTCCCGGCCGGGCTGTTCTCGATCTGCACCGGCTCCTACGACCTCCCCCTCGCCTTCACCGAGGTGGACGCCGCCTACACCAACAAGGCGCCGGGCGGCATCGCCTACCGCTGCTCCTTCCGGGTCACCGAGGCGGTGCACGCCATCGAGCGGATCACCGACGTGTTGGCGCAGGAGATCGGGATGGACCCCGCCGAGCTGCGCTTCAAGAACTTCATCCCTAAGGAGAAGTTCCCCTATCGCTCGGCCCTGGGCTGGGAGTACGACAGCGGCGACTACCCGGCGGCGCTGCGCAAGGCGATGGACATCATCGGCTACGAAGGCCTGCGCAAAGAGCAGGCCGAGAAGCGTTCACGCGGCGAGCTGATGGGCATCGGCATCTCCTCGTTCACCGAGATCGTGGGCGCCGGGCCGTCCAAGGACTTCGACATCCTGGGCATCAAGATGTTCGACTCGGCCGAGATCCGCGTCCACCCCACCGGCAAGGCACTGGCCCGCTTCGGCACCAAGTCACAAGGGCAGGGCCACGAGACCACCTACGCCCAGATCGTGGCCGAGGAGCTGGGCATCCCGGCGGCCCACGTGCAGGTGGAGGAGGGCGACACCGACACCGCGCCCTACGGCCTCGGCACCTACGCCAGCCGCTCGACGCCGACCTCCGGCGCCGCGGCGGCGGTGGCGGCGCGCAAGATCCGCGACAAGGCGAGGAAGATCGCCGCCCACCTGCTGGAGGCCGCCGAGGAGGACCTCGAGTGGGAGCCGGGGAAGTTCTTCGTCAAGGGCGCGCCGCAGAAGGCCAAGACCATCCAGGAGATCGCCCTCGCCGCCTACACCAACCACCCGCCGGGCATGGAGGCGGGGCTCGAGGCGGTCAACTACTACGACCCGCCCAACCTCACCTTCCCCTTCGGCAGCTACATCTGCGTGGTGGACCTTGACCGCGGCACCGGCGAGGTCAAGGTCCGCCGCTTCGTGGCGGTGGACGACTGCGGCAACATCATCAACCCGATGATCGTCGACGGGCAGATCCACGGCGGCCTGACCATGGGCCTGGCGCCGGCTCTCTTGGAAGAGATCAGCTACGACGAGAACGGCAACATCTCGGGCGGCAGCTTCATGGATTACCTGGTGCCCACCGCCATGGAGACGCCGCACTGGGAGACTGACAAGACCGTGACCCCCTCGCCCCACCACCCGCTGGGCGCCAAGGGCGTCGGTGAGTCGGCCACCGTCGGCGCCCCGCCGGCCATCGCCAACGCCGTGGTCGACGCCCTCTCCCACCTGGGCGTCAAGCACATCGACATCCCCATCACACCGGAGAAGGTGTGGAACATCCTGAAGGCGAAGGGGGTGGCGGAGTGAAGGCCGCCGACGAGCCAGCGAAGGTCTTGGGCCTCTCCGGCAGCAAGCTCCACCCCGCGGCCTTGGAGCGCTCCCTCCAGGATCACGATGACGAGGCCATCACCGCGAAGCTGAATGAGATCTACGCGACCGAGTCGTCGGGGCTCGCTCCCGTGCTCCAGATCATTCAGGCCCGTTCCATCCCCAAGGGTTCCGGCTCCTCCCGGCTATAACTCGAGGTAGGCCATCTCCATGGGGAGCCCTCGCCGATCACAGGCCGGCTCTCCCACGAGGCTTGCCAGACGACCTCGGGGCACCTCGACCGTCACGAGGGCTACGAGAGCATCGAGCACGTCGTCGGCCTTTACGTTCTTGCGAGCGGTTTCGGCCAGAACGCGCTGTAGGAACGCGGGAGCCTCGGGTTCAAGGTCCTCCCCAGAGCGGCGAGGTTGAGCCGCCGCGCTCTCGGGAGTGCCGCTGCATGCACGGCCTGCCGGCACGGAACCGCAAAGACGCTGAAACACCGAGGCCTTCCCAGTCTGGACCGCGCGAGTTCATCGCAGCGACGAACCGGCACTTCGGGCCACGGCAAGCCGATGGGAATATCGACCAGGATGCGGTCGGCCTCGGGAAAGGACTGGAGGAGATCGGCAAAGTTGCAGAAGAGCCGGTAGTCGAGCCGACCACGCGTTCTGGCGACGGCGATCCAACCATAGTGACAGCCGTCGACGCCTACCCCGCGAAGCCGCCTCCCTCGCTGCCGCAAGACGGCCTTTCCTCGGCTTGCCATGCTCGCTCCTGGCCCGCGCTCCTGCGGCAGCCGCCTGCTCGGTCCGCCAGGCAAAGCGCAGGAGCTAAACCCGTGCAAAGTCCGCGAGCGACACGGTCCAATCCGGAAAGCGTTTCAGGAGAGCCTGGTCCGAGGTGAGTACCTTGGTTTCGCGCTGCTGCGCTAACGCAACGAACAGCGTGTCGTAAGGCGAATGGTCCCGTTCTACCGCCAACGCCAGGGCCTCCTCCCACAAGCGGCTCACCGGCACGAACTCCGTCACCAGACTGTCAGCATCGCGGAGCATGGCAAGACCAGCGGCGGGCTCGACGCCGCGATGGCGAATCCACAGCCACACGACGTTGGCGAACTCCGCACGGAGGGACTCGGGAGCCCAGACCTCGGGGAGGGCACGCAGAGCCTCGACTGACGGCTCATGAAACTCTTCCTCTCCCAGCAGGGCATAGGCCAGGATCAAGGTGTCCACCACCACTGGGCGCCCGCCTACTCCCGGCCCTCAGTAATCCAGGCATCGATCTCGGCGGCGGTCGCCTTCGGAAGACTTTCCCAGCGCTTCTCGATCCGATCCAGCAAGTCATTGCGCGAGGCGTAGCGCTGCTCGAGCAACTGGCGTACCTCCTGCTCCATGGACCGGCCTGCCTTTCCGGCAACGAGCTTGATCCGATCCACGAGATCGTCGGAGACGCTTCGAATGGTCAGAGTAGCCATGACCGCGATGCTAGCACGATGCTGGCAGATCAGGTTTCCCCCACCCCCAGCGCCGCTTTGAGCTCTGCCAGCTCCCGGCTGAGCTCGTTCACTTCGGCTTCCAGGCGTTCGATGCGGTCGGCCAGGCCCGGGGTCGCCGGAGCCGGCTGAGGCCGCTGCCGTTCCGGCGGCGGAAGGTCCGGCGGCGGGGCTTCCTCGACCCCCACTACCTGCGTCCACCGTGCCTCTCTCTGGCCGGGCCGGCGGGGGAGCTCGCGCACCAGCGGGTGGTCGCCTTGCGACAGGCGCTGGAGCAGCTTCTCGACCTCCTCCACGCTCTCGAACCGCCGCATGCGCTCGGCGCGACCGCGTAGCTCGGCGGCGGTCTGCGGCCCGCGCAGCAGGAGCAGCGTCATCACCGCCTTGGCTGGCTTGTCGAGCGACCATCGCCGGTCCAGCAGGTGCTCCCAGCGCTCGCTGCGCGCGCCCTCGCTGCGCCAGGTCAGGGCCTCGCGGCGCAGCGCGTCGAGGGCCTCGACCACCTCGGTCTCGGAGAGCTCGAGCACCGGCTCGCGGTTGCTCTTCTGGTTGCTGGCCGCGATCAAGCCGTTGACGGTCAAGGGGTACTGCTCGGGAGTGGTCTGCTCTTTCTCGAGCAGGCAGCCGAGGACCCGGAGCTCGGGGGCGGTGAGCTTGCGATGGAGCGGCATAGACCGATGCTAGCAGCGCCGCGCGGAGATAGGATCGCCCCTCGATGCTCTCCGATGCGTTGCCGGCGAACCGCCGAACGGCCCTCATCGCCGGCGCCAGCGGCCTGGTGGGCGGCCATTGCCTCTCGGCGCTGCTCGCCGAGGACGGCTACGGGGCGGTGGTCGCGCTCGGCCGGCGGCCGCTCCCGCGGCAGCACCCCAAGCTCGAGGAGCGGGTGATGGATTTCGGCCGCCTGGCCGAGGTCGAGGACTTCCCGGCTGCCGACGACGTCTTCTGCTGCCTGGGCTCGACGATCGGCCGGTCCGGGACGCGCGAGGCGTTCCGCGAGGTGGACTACACCTACGTCCTCGAGCTCGCCCGCCGCTCGCTCGCCGCCGGCGCCCGCCAGTTCCTGGTCGTCACTTCCATGGGCTCGGACCCCGCGGCGCCCCTGTTCTACTGCCGGGTGAAGGGCGACGTCGAGCGTGCCCTGCGGCAGCTCCCCTTCGAGGCGCTGCAGATCTTCCGGCCCTCGGTGCTGACCGGCCAGCGCGCCGTCTCGCGGCCGGGCGAGCGGCTGGCGGGCGCGGCGATGAGCGCCACCTCCTGGCTGCTCCTGGGCCCGCTGCGCAAGTACCGGGCGATCCACGGCCAGACCGTGGCCCGGACCATGCTCCGCGTCGCTCTCGACGCCCCGTCCGGCATCCACGTCTACGAATCGGACCGCATCGCCGAGCTGGCGCGGGGGGACGGGGAGCCGTAGGGGCCGGAGCTCGCGACGCCGCTTCACACGCCCTAGCGCTTCGCCAAGCGCTTGATCAGGCTCACCTGCCCGGCGTGGTAGAGGTCGTGCGAGGCGATGCCCATCACCAGCTCGGAGATCGGGTACTTGGTGCCGGCAGGCTTGCGATCGAGGTCGGCGTTGGAAAGTTCGGCGACGGCGGCGCGCAGGTCCCGGTGGCAGCGCGCTAGGAGGGCGAGAGCCGCCTTCCACTCGCGCTCGGACGCGACCGTGGGCGGCGTGAACCAGTTGCTGCCGGGGAGCGGGAAGGCGCCCTTCTCGCCGCCCGTCAACAGGCGGCGGACGGTGTACTTCCAGTCACACCTGTCCAAGATCGGTTTTGACGACGTCCTCCCGGCGAGGCATCATGGGCCTGCGAAGGTTCCAGATGACCTGCAGCACGGGAGGACGACTCGATGATACGTGTAGCGAGCGTGTTCAGCCAACTGCTTACGGTGTTCTCGCGTTGGGAGTTCCAGCGGGCGGTTCAGCAGCACGGAGCTGAGCGGTACGCCAAGGGCTTCGCCTGCTGGGATCAGTTCGTGGCGATGATGTTTTGCCAACTTGCCCAGGCGCGATCTCTGCGGGAGATCTGTGCCGGTCTGAAGAGCACGGTGGGCAAGCTGCAGCACCTTGGACTGCGGGCAGCGCCGGCTCGATCGACGTTGGCCTACGCCAATGAGCACCGGCCGTGGCCGTTGTTTCGCACCGTCTTCGAGCAGCTCCTCGGTCGTTGCCAGGAGGTAGCCCGCGGGCGCAAGCGTTTCCGCTTCCGCAACCGGCTCTACTCGCTGGACTCGACGGTCATCGAGCTGTGCGCGTCGTTGTTCGATTGGGCGAAGTTTCGACAGCGCAAGGGCGCCGTGAAGCTCCACCTGCTGCTCGACCATGAGGGCTACCTGCCGACCTTCGCGGTGATGACGGACGGGCTGACCGCCGACGTGAAGATCGCCCGGCAGCTCGCTTTGCCGGCCGATTCCATCGTGGTCGTCGATCGTGGCTACGTCGACTACGAGCTCTTCGGCCGCTGGACGGCGCAGGGAGTGTGGTTCGTAACGCGGTTGAAGGAAGGTGCAGCGTTCCACTCTCTGGCGCAGCGGCCGGTTCTTGCCGAGCGCGGCATCCTCACGGATCAGGAGATCGAGTGGGCCGACCCCGAGGCGCGCCGTCGCTGCCCGTCTCGCTTGCGACGCATCGCCTACCTCGACGAAGAGGGCCACCGTTGGGTCTACCTGACCAACCATCTCGGCTTCGCGGCGACGACCATCACCCAGATCTACAAGGAGCGCTGGCAGATCGAGCTGCTCTTCAAGGCCCTGAAGCAAAACCTGCGCATCAAGACGTTCGTCGGCACCAGTGCCAACGCCCTGCAGATCCAAGTCTGGACCGCCCTCATCGCCTTGCTTCTGCTGAAGTACCTTCAATTTCGCTCTCGCCTGGACTGGTCTCTGTCCAACCTGGTCGCGCTTCTACGCTGGAACCTCTTCACCTACCGGGACCTGTGGCTCTGGCTTGACGATCCCTACATCCTGCCGCAGGAGATGCCGATCGCAGACCAGCTACCCCTGCTCGTTCCTGGACAGCAGCCGTAGGGGACCTCGACCGTGACTGCCGCACTCAGCCCTCCAACAAGCCTTGTTTCCCAGGCCCCAACACCTCCAAACCAGCCGTTCTTGGACAGCAGTG
>JBIOYC010000050.1:0-4297 GCA_044869955.1 Thermoanaerobaculia bacterium
TCGTGGACGACGCCGACGACCGTGGTGGTCGAGGGCTGAGGCCGGGGGTCCACCGTGAACCCGCGCGCCGCGCTGGCGCCGAGGTTGCCGGCCACGTCTCGCGCCGAGGCGGTGACGCTGACGGCCCCGGAGGGGAGGTCCGTGGCCGGCACGCACCTCGCCTCGGAGCCGTTCACTGTGCAGCTGGCGGCGATCGGCGAGCCCCCGAGCCGGAGAGCGAGAGTCTGGGGATCGACGCCGGAGCCGCCATCGATCACCCGCAGGCGCACCTCCGGCCGGGCGGAGAAGACCGTCTGGCCGGAGGTCGGAGCGAGGATCTCGACGGTCGGGGCTCGGGAGTCCCGCACCACCCGGACCAGGGTCGAGAGGGTGACGCCGCCGCTCGCCGGCACCAGCTCGAGAAGGAAGACGTTCTCCCCTTCGGCCAGGGCCACCGGCGAGGTCAGAAGGGAGAGATCCCACGCCACCGGCAAGCGCCGGCCGTTGAGGAAGAGCGCTCCCTCTTGGCTCACGCGACCGCGGAAGACGACGCTGCCGGCGGTGGTCAGGAGGCCGTCCAGGGGCTCCTCGAGCACGATGCCGCCGGCCGGGCAGTCGGTGGGCTCGGTGAGCTTGGCGAGGTGGTGCGAGGGCACCCCTCCCGGTGCCTCGAAACCGCCGCCCAGGTAGAGGCCGGTGCCCGTAGGAGCTGGGATCATGGCCTCGACCGTCGAGTCCACCCCGCCGCCGACCTGGAGCCAGACCACTCCCTCGAGCCGGGCGAGCCGAGAGGCTGAGCTGCCGCCGCTGGCAGTGAACGAGCCACCGGCGTAGAGCCGCTCCCCGAGGCCGTCGTCGAAGACGGCGAGGGTCGCCACGGAGTCGCTCGCGGCGAACGTCGAGCCGCCCAGGCCCTGACTGCCGGCCTGCTGCCAGGCCCCCGAGCGCCAGCGGGCTACCCGCTTGGCGGCCGTGGTGCCTACCTGGGTGAAAGCACCGGCGGCATAAAGGCCGGGGCCCCCGCCGTCGTCCCAGACCAGCAGGCTCAAAACCGTGCCGTTGGCGCCACCGCCGTGCTCGCTCCAGCTCACACCGTCGAAGCGGGCCAGGCGCAGGGCCGGGGTCCCGCTCATGGCGGTGAACGAGCCGCCGGCCACGAGCGACGGCACGCCGGCCTCGCTCCAGCCGGCGAGGGCCGAGACGGTGCCGTCGAGGCCGCTCGCGAGCAGGGTCCAACCGCTGCCGTCCCAGCGCGCCACGAAGCCGTCCCCCGGTCCCGAGCCACCGGCCGCGAAGAGGGCCGCGCCGGTGCCGAGGTTGGCGACGGCGAGGGCTCTCACCGTCGCGGGCAGGCCGGCGCCGAGGGGCTCCCAGGCGGTGCCGTCCCAGCGAGCCACTCGCGCCGCGGGAGAGCCGCCGGCCTCAGCGAAGTCGCCCCCGGCGTAGAGGGCCTCGCCCGTGCCGTCATCGAAGGTGGCGAGCGCGTGGGCCGCGCCGTCCACCCCCGTCCCGAGCGGAGACCAGCCGCCGGCGTCGCTCCAGCGCGCGACGCCGCCCAGCGCCTGGGCTCCGTCCTCGGTGAAGGAGCCGGCGGCGTAGACCTCCGGCCCGGCTCCGGCGTCGAAGGTGGTGAGCGCGAAGATCTGCCCATCCAGGCCCTGGCCGCTGCCCACCGCCTGCCACGCCGAGCCCGTCCAGCGGTCCAGGCGGCGCTGGCCGCCGCCGATCAGCGCCGGGCCGGAGCCGTCATCCCAGGCGCCGAGCACCAGCAGCGTGCCGGTCGTGGGTCCGTCGAGAGTTTGCCAGGCCGTGCCGTCCCAGCGGGACAAGTCCCCTGTGCCCAGCGCGCCCCCCGTGCTGCTGGTGGCGTAGAGGTAGGCGGGTGAGCCCGGCCAGGCGAAGAGGTGCTCGACGTTGCCGGGCGAGGCGGGGGTGGTCCAGCTGCCCGCCTGGTAGCGCTGCAAGGTCTGGTCGATGCGCACCCAAAGGGCGCCACCCCAGACCTCGAGGTTGCTGGTCGCCTCGTAGCTGCTCAAGAGCTGGGTAGCGGAGGCGCCGTCCCAGCGCCAGACACCGCCCAAGGCGGTCATGGCCAGGCCGCCACCGAGCGAGCCCGGCAGCACCTCGAAGTCGCGAGGGTAAAGAGCCTGCCCATAGGCCACCGGCTGCCAGCGCTCGCCGTCCCAGCGGGCGAAGCCCTCGGCTGCCGTGGCGACGAACTGACCGTGCCAGCCCTCGCCGTAGTCGACCAACGAAAAGCCGCCACCGACGTAGAGGGCGAGCCCGGTGCCGTCGTCGAAGACCGCCAGGGCGTCCGCCCTGGCGTTGAAGCCGAGTCCTACGCGCCGCCAGGCTCGGCCATCCCAGCGGGCAATGCCGTTGACATGGAGACCGCCGGCGTGGCTGAACAAGCCTGCTGCGTAGAGGGCCGAGCCGGTGCCGTCGTCGAAGACGGTGAGCGCCTGCACGGGGTTGTTGAACCCGCCGCCGATCGGTTGCCAGGTGGCACCATTCCACTTCGCCACGTGGTCCACCCTCCGACCGTTGGCATACTGGAAGGAGCCCGCCGCAAAGAGGGCCGGGCCCGAGCCGTCATCGAAGACGGCGAGAGCCTGCACCTCGGCCGGGAAGCCCGCGTCGCTCGACATCCCACCCTCGGAGCCGGGCACCAGCCCGGGCACGAAGGTCAGGCCGCAGGCGCCGGCGCGCTCGGCGAAGGAGGGTCCGGCGTCCGGCTCCGCCTCCCTCTCCGCCGCCGCGGCTGCCTCGGCGACGAGGTCGATGGGCGGGAACTGGATCGATTCGTCGGCCCAGGGGGCCGTGCGGCGCAAGAGGTCATGGTCGACCTCCTGGGCCTGGGCAGCCAGGGCCAGGCCGACGACAAGCAGACAAGCCGCGGCCCGAAGAGGGCGGCCACGGGGGGCCGCCCCTACGGACCGGATGTCATCCCGAGCGGAGGGCCGAAGGCCCGCAGCCGAGGGATCTCCCGGGCGGGGGGGCGCCGGAGAGGAGATCCCTCCGCTTCGCCTGCGGCGCTGCGCGCCTCCGGCTCCGGTCGGGATGACCACCGGAACGGTGTGTACGGCGCCTCCGGCCGCACCCAGGGCAGATCGGACCGTCTCGGTAGGGGCAGGCCCCTGTGCCTGCCCTCGCCCTACCACGCCCAGAACCTTCCCGTTCGCTGCGCTCACAGGCCACCTCCCGTCGCCACCTTCACCCGCACGTTGTCGAAATAGGAGCCGCTGTTGGCGTAGCTGCCGGGGGCGATCGTCCCCGTTCTCAGCTCTCCGTCGGTCGCCGTGAACACCGTCACCCCGTCCAGCCGCACCTGGAGCTGGTCCCCTTTGGCGATCAGCTCCAGGAAGTAGCGCTCGTTGACCACGTAGGGCACGGCGTCCTGAGCCAGCACCGTCCAGGTCGTGCCCGAGAGCTTCACCAGCCGCCTCCTCGTCAGCTGGCGGTCCCAGTCGAAGCGGTAGAAGTGGCTCGAGTCCCCGTAGCGGAAATAGACGCTGATCTGGTCGTCGTCGGCCGACCACAGGGTCAGCCCGGCGCGCACGTCGGTCCAGGCGGTGCCGGCCGCGTAGTGGACGAGAGTGCCCCGGCTGTAGGGATCGGTGTAGATGTTCGAGGACTGAGCCAGGTACTTGGCGCTCGCCGACCACGAAGAAGGCGCGCTCGTCGTGCCGAGGTCGAGCTTGGTCCAGCCGGTGTAGTTGCTGTCCTGGAAGTCGTCCTGGGCCAACACAGCCGGTGTCGTGGCCGGAGGCCTCTCGACTACGACGTGGTCGAAGTAGCTGCCCGAGTTGGCGTGGGAGGCCAAGCCCACCGTGCCGCTCGAAAGCGAGCCGTCCGTGGCGCTGAGCACCGGCCAGCCGTCCACCTCGACCGCGAGTTGGTCGCCCACCGCCGAGATCTCCACCCACATCGTGTCGTTCTGCCGGTAGGCCACCGTATCCTGGGCCAGCACGGTGAGCACCCCGCCCACTACCTTGACCAGTCGGCGGCTCGGCTGCTGCTTGTTGAGCTCGAAACGGTAGAAGTTGCTCTCGTCTTGCACCCGGAACATCACGCCGAAGATGTCGTCGTCGGTCGAGCGGATGCGCAGGCCGAAGTGGTAGTCCGTCCACGACGCGCCCGCCGTCCACGTTGCGAAGGTGCCGCGTAGCAGGGCCTCGGTATAGATGTTCGAGGTCTGGGCCAGCTCACCGCCGGTCACCGTCCACACCCCCGGGCCGTCGGTGGTGCCCAGGCTGGTGATCGCCCAGCCGGCGAAGTCGCCGTCCGAGAAGTCCTCCACCAGCAGGGTCGTGCTCGC
>JBIOYC010000051.1:0-18271 GCA_044869955.1 Thermoanaerobaculia bacterium
GCCCCCGCGAAGGTGCCGGCGAGGGGCAGCCGGATCGAACGGGGCTGAGGCCCGAGGGGCGTGAGGGTCGGTCGCGGCGAGACCACTTCGACTTGGCTGCCCGGCTCCAGGCCATGCAGCCGGGCGAAGCGTGCCGACAGGTAGAGACCGGGCTCGCTGCCGGTGGCACCCGGGAAGGTCGGCGGCAGGCTGCCCGAGTAGCCAATCGCCTCGACCGGCACCACCCGTCCCAGGGGAATCAGCCAGGCGCGCCCCGAGATCACCCGCCGCAGGGACACCACCCCCGGCAGGGCCGCGAGCATCGCCTCCGCCGAGTCCAGGTCGGCGTCCGCCGGCAGGGTCACGGTGAGCTGCGGCGTGCGCGAGAGCACCTGCCCCTTGAGCAAGGACTGGAAGCCCGAGAGGGCCGCCTGCACCAGGATCAGCGCCGCCACCCCCAGGGCGATCCCGACCATCGCCAGCCAGGAGAGCAGTCGCGTGAAGGCCTGCCTGCGGGCGGTGGCGCCGTAGCGCAAGGCGAGCAGGATGGGCAGGGCCCAGGGCCGAGCGAGGAGGGGAAATCGGGACGGGCGCGCAGGGGCCAAGACCGCGGGCCCCCTCACTCGGCGAGGGGACGCATCAGGGGGAAGAGGATGACGTCCCGGATCGACGGCCGGCCGGTCACCAGCATGGTGAGCCGATCGATGCCCACTCCCAGTCCCCCCGCGGGCGGCATGCCGTGCTCGAGGGCCAGCACGTAGTCGGCGTCGTAGCGATGGGCCTCGTCGTCGCCCTTGGCGCTGGCCGCGGCCTGCTCGCGGAAGCGTAGGGCCTGCACCGCGGGGTCGTTGAGCTCGGAGAACGCGTTGGCCATCTCCATGCCGGCGATGTAGAGCTCGAAACGCTCAGTGAAGCGAGGATCGTCCCGGCGCTGCTTGGCGAGGGGTGAGATCTCCACCGGGTGGTCGATCACGAAGGTGGGCTGCACCAGGTGGGGCTCCGCCACCGTTTCGAACAGGGCCATCAGCAGGTGGCCGTAGCTCTGAACCGGCGGCAGGGCCACGCCACGGCGGGCCAGCTCGGCGGCCAGGGCGCCGGCGTCGTCGGCCTGGGCGGGGGTCAGGCCGCCGTAGCGAATCACCGCTTCCCGGATCGGTAGCCGCGGCCAGGGTGGCGCGAGATCGAGGCGCTCCCCCTTCCAGCTCAGGACGGGCTCGCCGAGCAGCTCCGTGGCCAGCTGGGCCAGCATCTCCTCGACCAGACGCATCACGTCGTCGTAGTCGGCGTAGGCCCAGTACAGCTCCATCATGGTGAACTCGGGGTTGTGCTGGGTCGAGATGCCTTCGTTGCGGAAGTTTCGGTTGATCTCGTAGACCCGATGCAGGCCCCCGACCAGCAGCCGCTTCAAGTACAGCTCCGGCGCGATGCGCAGGTAGAGGTCGAGGTCGAGGGCGTTGTGGTGGGTCACGAACGGCCGCGCAGCCGCCCCACCGGGGAGGATCTGCATCATCGGCGTCTCGACCTCGAGGAAGCCGCGAGCGTCGAGGAAGGCGCGCATGCCGCGCACCAGCTTGCTGCGAGTCTCGAAGACCGCCCGGGATTCCGGGTTGCTGGCGAGGTCGAGGTAGCGCTGGCGGTACTTGAGCTCGACGTCGGCCAGACCGTGCCATTTCTCCGGCAGGGGCCGCAGGGCCTTGGCGAGCAAGGTGAGCGTGGAGACGGCGAGCGACAGCTCTCCGGTGCGGGTGCGGATCAGCCGGCCGCCGGCGCCCAGGTAATCCCCGAGGTCGAGGGCCTCGAGCAGCTGCCGTCCGGCGTCGGAGAGCTCGGCCGGTCGCACCAGCAGCTGGAGCTTGTGCTTGCCGTCCCAGAGGTCGACGAAAGAGGTCTTGCCGTGGGAGCGGATGGCCGAGACCCGGCCCGGCACGGCGAGCTGGATGCCCGCGGCCTCGAGCTCCTCGGCCGTGGAGTCGGCCCAGCGAGTCTGGACGTCGGTGGGCTCGGCGTCGTGGACGAAGCGGTTCGGATACGGATCGACCCCGGCGCCGACGAGCTCCTCGAGCTTGCGCTTGCGGTTTCCGATCTGTTCGTCGAGCTCGGACATCGGCCGAAGATACCCCAAACGTCGCGAGGCTGAACAGCGCTATGCTCCGCGCCCATGAGCGATCCCGTCGCGGATCTGTCGGCCGCCCTGGCCGCCTATCAGGAGCTCGGCTGGCCGGCGCCCCAGGCCACGGTGGTCACCGGCTCGGGGCTGGGAGTCGACCTCGGCGAGCCGGTCGCGGAGCCGATTCCCCTCGCCCGCTTGCTGCCGTTCGAGGCCCACGCCGTCATCGGCCACGCCCACCGCGTCGAGCTGCTCGAGCCCGTTCCGGGCCGCCACGTGCTCTACTTCCGGGGCCGCCTCCACTTCTACCAGGGCTACGACCCCAACCAGACCGTGCTACCGGTGCGCCTGGCGGCCCGACTGGGGGCGCAGGTGCTGCTGCTGACCAACGCCGCGGGGGGCCTCGACCCGACCATGAAGCCGGGAGACCTCCGGCTGATCTCGGACCACCTGAACCTTACCGGCGTCAACCCCCTGCGCGGCGAGCTTCCGGCCGAGTGGGGCCCGCGCTTTCCAGACATGTCCGAGGCTTACGACGGCGCCCTGCGACGGCTCTTCCACCGTGCCGCCGACCGCTTGGGGATGGGGCTCGGCGAGGGGGTCTACGTCGGCCTCTCCGGCCCGACCTACGAGACCCCCGCCGAGGTGCGCATGCTCGCCCGGCTGGGCGCCGACCTGACCGGCATGTCGACCGTGCTCGAGGTGATCGCCGCCCGCCACCTGGGAGTCCGCTGTGCGGCCCTCTCGCTGGTCACCAACCTCGGCTGCGGCCTGGTCCCCGGGGCCCTGAACCACCAGGAGGTGCTCGAGGCCGGCCGGGCCGCCGCGGGCACGGTGGCGCGACTCCTGGCGGCCGTGCTGGCGGATCCCGAGCTGTTGTGACCTCAGAGAGCGGACACCCTGGTCCGCGCCGGCTCTTCCCCCTGTGCGTTTCCTCGCCTCGCCTCCAGCCAGGCTTCGACCTCCTCGGGATGGAAGCCGAAGGGGCCGGTCCTGCCCTAGGTCGCGTCCGCCGCGGCGGCAGGACGGGACACGCCGTGATGCCGGGTCAGATAGTCCTCGACGTGTAGCAGGCCCCCTTCACCGGCCCGCCGGACGATGGCGAGGAGATCGCTCATGCTCGACACCTCCTCGAGCTGCTCGGTGACGAACCAGTCGAGGAAGCGCTGGGCCACGTAGTGGTTGTCCTTGCGGGCGAGATCCACCAGGCCGTAGATCTGCTCGGTGACCGTCTCCTCCCACTCGACCGACAGCGACACGCACTCCTCGGCCGACTTGAAGTGGCTCTTGGGCGCCTTGATCGCCGGGATCTCCGGGTAGGCGCCGGCTTCGAGCAGGAACTTGACGAACCTCATGGCGTGCTGCCGCTCCTCGTCCGCCTGGCGGTAGAAAAAGGCGGCGAGCGCCGGCAGGGTCTCGGCGGTGAAGAAGTTGGCGATGGCAACGTACTGCATCGAGGCTCCCATTTCGTTGCCGATCTGCTGGTTGAAGGCTTTGGTCAGCTTGTCACTGGGCTTGAGCATGGTCGTGGCTCTCCTCAACATTCGATCACGTTGGTCGCGAGCCCTCCGCGGGAGGTCTCCTTGTACTTGGTCTTCATGTCGGCGCCGGTCTCGCGCATGGTCTTGATCACCTTGTCGAGTGAGACCTTCTGCGTGCCGTCGCTGCGGAACGCTAGGCGGGCGGCGTTGATCGCCTTCACCGCGCCCATGGCGTTGCGCTCGATACAGGGTATCTGCACCAGCCCCCCGACCGGGTCACAAGTCAGGCCGAGGTTGTGCTCCATGCCGATCTCGGCGGCGTTCTCCACCTGGATGGGCGAGCCGCCGAGCGCCGCCACCAGGCCGCCCGCGGCCATCGAACAGGCCACTCCCACCTCACCCTGGCAGCCCACCTCGGCGCCCGAGATCGACGCATTCTGCTTGTAGAGGATGCCGATGGCACCGGCGGTCAAGAGGAAGTCGAGCAGCCCTTGCTCGGTCGGGCTCGCCGTCAGCCGCTGGTAGTAGTGCAGCACCGCCGGGACGATCCCTGCGGCGCCGTTGGTCGGGGCGGTCACCACCCGCCCGCCGGCCGCGTTCTCCTCGTTCACCGCCAGGGCATAGAGGTTGACCCAGTCGAGCACGGTCAGGGGATCTCGGTGAGCCTGCTCCGGCCTCTCCGTGAGCTCCTTGTACAGCTTGGGTGCCCGGCGGGTCACCTTGAGTCCCCCGGGCAGCACCCCTTCGGTGCGGCAGCCACGGGAGACGCAGGCTTCCATGGCGCGCCAGATGGCGAGCAGACGGTCACGGATCGCCTCCTCGCTACGCCACACCCGCTCGTTCTCCAGGGTGAGCCGCGCGATCGACTTGCCGGTCTCGCCGGCCAGGCGTAGCAGGTCCTCACCGGACCGGTAGGGATGAGGCAGGTGGGAATGATCGGGCACCAGCTCGTCGCGCCGGGCCTCGTCCTGGTTGACCACGAAGCCGCCGCCCACCGAGTAGTAGGTGCGCTCGACGAGCCGGACGCCGTGGCCGTCGAAGGAGGTGAAGAGCATGCCGTTGGGATGCAGGGGGAGGGTGCGGCGGCGGTCGAAGATCAGGTCCTCGGCGGGATCGAAGGTCACCTCGCGCTCACCCAGGAGGCGCAGGCGCTTGTGGCTGCGGATCGCCTCCACCCGGCCCGGGACGGCATCGGGGTCGATCCCCTCGGGGGTTTCCCCCTCGAGCCCCATCAGCACCGCCACGTCCGTACCGTGGCCGCGGCCGGTCAGGGCCAGTGAGCCGTAGAGACTGGCGCACACGCGCTCCACTCCCTCGAGGAGGCCCTGTTCGTGATGGCGGTCGAGAAACCGGTGGGCGGCCCGCATCGGCCCCACGGTGTGAGAGCTCGAGGGCCCGATGCCGATGGTGAAGAGATCGAAAACGCTGATAGCCATCCACCCATCCTCCGCGGCCGGATTGTACCAGGGGGGTCCGGCGGCTCCCGCGCCGGGAAGGGTTCGGCGAAGAGCCGTTGTTATACTGCCGGAGATGGTAGGCCCGCCGCCTTCCTCCCTCCTTCCGGCTCCTTTTCCCCTGTCCCTTCCGACGAGGAGATCCTCACCTTGAGTGCTGAAAGCCCTGCTGCTCCTCCCGCGCGTCACCGCGTGATCATCCTGGGCTCGGGCCCGGCCGGCCTCACCGCCGCGCTCTACGCTGCCCGCGCCGAGCTCGCCCCCCTGGTGCTCGAAGGCAACCAGCCAGGGGGCCAGCTGACCATCACCACGGACGTCGAGAACTACCCCGGCTTCCCCGAGGGCATCCTCGGCCCCGAGCTGGTCGACAAGATGCGCGAGCAGGCCCGCCGCTTCGGAGCCCAGGTGCGCTTCGAGAAGGCCGTCGAGCTCGACCTCGGCCAGCGCCCCTTCCGCCTCACCACCGACGACGGCAACCGCTTCGAAGCCGACTCGCTGATCGTCGCCACCGGCGCCTCCGCCAAGCTCCTCGACCTGCCTTCCGAGACCGAGCTGATGGGCTACGGCGTCTCGGCCTGTGCCACCTGCGACGGCTTCTTCTTCAAGGGCAAGGAGGTGGTGGTGGTCGGCGGTGGCGACACCGCGATGGAAGAGGCCACTTACCTCACCCGCTTCGCCACCAAGGTCACCGTCGTCCATCGCCGCGCCGAGCTGCGCGCCTCGAAGATCATGCAAGAGCGGGCGATGAAGAACGAGAGGATTGCCTGGCTGTGGAACAGCCTGGTCGCCGAGGTCCTGGGCAGCCGCGAGGGCGGCGTCACCGGCGTGCGGGTGAAGAACGTCGAGACCGGCGAGGAGTCCATCTACCCCACCCAGGGGGTGTTCATGGCGATCGGACACCAGCCCAACACCCAGGTCTTCCGCGGCCAGCTGGCGATGAACGAGGCCGGCTATCTCACCGTCCAGGAGCCCACCAGCCGTACCTCGGTCGAAGGAGTGTTCGCGGCGGGCGACGTGATGGACCCCCATTACCGCCAGGCGGTCACCGCCGCCGGCACGGGCTGCCGGGCGGCGATGGACGCCGAGCGCTGGCTGGAGAGCCTCCACGGATGACTCAACGACCGCGAACCCTCGGTGCCCTGCGCGCCACCGGCTACCTGCCCCGCTCGGTCAAGCGCGAGATCCGCGACAACCTAAGGCGCAAGCTCGCGGCCGGCGAGACCCTCTTTCCCACCGTCCTGGGCTACGACCGCACGGTGGTCCCGGCGGTGGTCAACGCCCTCCTCGCCGAGCACGACTTCATCCTGCTGGGCCTGCGCGGCCAGGCCAAGACCCGCATCCTGCGCCTGCTGGTCGGCCTGCTCGACGTCGAGATCCCGGTGCTCGCCGGCAGCGAGCTCAACGAGGATCCGCTCGCCCCGATCTCGGTGCCCGGCCAGCGCCTGGTGGCCGAGGCGGGGGACGACACCCCGATCAGCTGGCTGCCCCGCGAGGTGCGCTACAACGAGAAGCTGGCCACCCCCGACGTCTCGATCGCCGACTTGCTGGGCGACATCGACCCGATCAAGGCGGCTACCCGCAAGCTCACCTTCGCCGACCCCGAGGTGATCCACTTCGGGATCATCCCGCGCACCAACCGCGGCATCTTCGCCATCAACGAGCTGCCCGACCTGGCGCCCCGCATCCAGGTCGGCCTGTTCAACATCCTCGAAGAGCGGGACCTGCAGATCCGTGGCTTTCCCGTGCGCATCCCCCTCGACCTCTTGATGGTCTTCTCGGCCAATCCGGAGGACTACACCAACCGCGGCTCGATCATCACCCCGCTCAAGGACCGCATCGCCTCGCAGATCCTCACCCACTACCCGCCGGACGTCGCCACGGCCGCCGCCGTCACCCGCCAGGAAGCCTGGACCGAGCGCGGCAACCCGGCGGTGGTGCTGCCCGAGGCCATGCGCCTGTTGATCGAAGAGGTCTCGATCGCGGCCCGTGAGAGCGACCTGGTCGACCAGAGCTCCGGCGTCTCGGCGCGGGTGGCGATCTCGGCCATCGAGCTGCTGGTCTCGAACCTCGAGCGCCGGGCCCTGGCCACCGGTGAGCGGCACGTCCAACCTCGTCTGACCGACCTCCAGATGGTGCTGCCGGCGATCACCGGCAAGGTCGAGATGGTCTACGAGGGAGAGCAGCAGGGCACCGAGGTGGTGGCTCGCCGGCTGATCGGCGAGGCGGCGAAGAAGCTCTTCGAGGCGAGGTTCCCGGAGGTCGGCCGCGAGGCGGGGAGCGGCGGCGAGGACGACCGGGGGCCCTACGCGGCGATGATCGCCTGGTTCGCCGAAGGCAACGCGATCACCCTCTCGGACGAGACCTCCTTCCGCGAGCACGAGGCGGAGCTCGCCCGCGTGCCCGGCCTCCTCGACCTCGGCCTGCGCCTGGGCCGGGCTCCCGAGGAGCGCGCCCTGGGCGCCGAGATCGTGCTCGAGGGGCTGCACCAGCATTTGAAGATCGCCCGCCAGGACCTCGATAGCCAGATCAGCTACAAGGAGCTGGTGAAGCTCCAGCTGGTCAAGAAGCGGCCGATGCGGGGAGGCAGCGGGGTGAATTGAGCCCATGCGCCACCGGTACTTCTTCCTCGACCCCGACCTGGTGCGGGCCCTGCTCGCCGGGCTCGACCTGCTGCGGCTGTGGAACCAGCTGGTGCTGGCCACCGGCGGCGACGTGGAAGAGGCGATGGACTGGATGCGCCAGCTTCAGGAGCAGGGCTACATCGACCCCGCGGTGGATCTCGAAGCCTTCTTCGCCAGCCTGGAGAACCAAGGGCTGATCCAGCCGGACGGTGAAGGCGGCGCGGTGCTCACCGGTTCGGGGGAGCGGCGGCTGCGCCAGTCGGCCTTCGAGGAGATCTTCGAGGGCATGAAGAAGGGAGGGCCCGGCTATCACCCGGTCCCCGCCACCGGGGACGGCATCGAGCGCCAGCCCGAAACCCGGCCCTTCGAGTTCGGCGACGACCTCCACCACCTGGACGCTCCCCGCTCCCTGCAGAACGCCCTGCGCCGCACCCACGGCGACCTCGAGCTGGCAGAGGAAGACCTCCAGATCCACGAGACCGAGCACCTGACCGCCTGCGCCTCGGTGGTGGCGATCGACGTCAGCCACTCGATGGTGCTCTACGGCGAGGACCGCATCACCCCGGCGAAGAAGGTCGCCCTCGCCCTGACCGAGCTGATCACCACCCGCTATCCCAAGGACCATCTGTCGGTGATCCTGTTCGGAGACCGCGCCGAGCAGGTGCCCCTGGCGGATCTGCCCTACGTGCAGGCCGGCCCCTACCACACCAACACGCGGGAGGCGCTGCAGCTGGCCCGCGGCCTCCTGGCCCGCCAGAAGCAGCCGAACAAGCAGATCATCCTGATCACCGACGGCAAGCCCTCGGCGATCACCGAGGGGGGCCGGGTCTACAAGAACCCCTTCGGCCTCGACCTGCGCATCGTCAACGCCACGCTCGAGGAGGCGGACGTCTGCCGCCGCCAGAAGGTGGTGATCACCACCTTCATGCTGGCCACGGACACCATGCTCACCGACTTCGTCGACAAGCTCACCCGCATCAACCGCGGCCGGGCCTACTTCGCCTCCCCCTACAACCTCGGCGAGTTCCTCCTCGCGGACTACATCAAGAACCGCCGCAGCCGGGTGCGATGAGGTTGCCGACTCCAGGGGCGTGACTCATAATGAGTCGCTGTGAGGCGCGACCATCGAGGAGGTGCATCGTGATCGACCAGCTCACCATCCGCGGTTTGGGCCCGGATCTCGGACGCAGCATCGAAGACCTTTCGAAGAGAGAGGGCATCTCGCTCAACAAGGCAGTGCTCAAGCTCCTGCGCCGCGGCGCCGGCCTCGAAGCGGCCGAGCCGAAGCGTGACGTCATTGGTAATTCCCTGGACTGGTTCATCGGCTCGGGCACGGAGGAGGATCTCCGGGCCATGGAAGAAGCCACAGAGTGGTTCGGACGGATCGACGAAGAGTTGTGGAAATGAGGGTGGCTCTCGACACCAATGCCTACACCCATCTCTTCGATGGCCACCGAGAGGTCGGGCGACTCGTCTCCAGCGCCCGAGAGGTGCTCCTCTCGAGCGTAGCTCTCGGCGAGATCCTGGCCGGCTACCGGAACGGCCATCGGCTCGAGCGGAATCTCCCGGTGATCGAGCGCTTCCTGGCCGACCCGCAGGTCTCGCTGCTCCCCGTGACGCGCGACACCGCCGACCGCTATGGCCGGATCTTCGCTGAGTTGCGACGCAAAGGCCGGCCGATTCCTACCAATGACATGTGGATCGCCGCTCACACCATGGAAACCGGCGCCGAGCTGATCTCCTTCGACCGCCACTTCGAGGCCATCGACGGCCTGGTCTGGACCCGCCTCGAGCGCTGAAACCGGCCTCGCTCCGATCTCGTACGGCAGCCAAACCCCGGAGAGCCAGCCATGAAGCCAACCCTTTCGCTCCTTTCCCTCCTGCTCCTCACTTCTACCCTGGTCTCGGCCGCCGAGCCCGTCCGCACCGTCGAGACCGACATTTCCCTGGGCACTGCCACTTCGATCGAGGTCAAGGTGCCCGTCGGCGACCTGGTCGTCACCGGCGCGGGTGGCGACCGCATCAAGGCCCGCCTCGATATCTACTGCGACGCCGACGCCTCCTGCCAGGAGGCGGCCAAGAAGGTGGCCATCAACACCCGCAACCGGGGCGGCGAAATGCTGGTCCAGGTCGAGGGCTATCCCAGGCTCGGCAGCCGGGGCCTCTCCGCCCATCTCAAGATCGAAGTCCCACGCGCGGTGCGCTTCGAAGCCGACGGCGGTGTCGGCGACGTCCGCATCTCCGGCATGACCGGGGACATCGAGGTCGGCCAGGGGGTGGGCGACGTCACCATCCAGGTCGATAAGGGCAAGGTCCACCGTGTCGAGCTGGACACCGGCGTCGGTGAGGCGGCCCTGGTCATCGACGGCGGCCGCATCGAGGGCAGCGGCTTGGTGAGCAAGGGCCTGGAGTGGACCGGCGGCAAGGGCGCGGCGGTGATCGAGGTCGACACCGGCGTCGGCGACATCACCGTCGAGCTCAACTAGAAGCGGTGGGGCGTGCCTTGGCGAGCGACGCGCAGCCCCTCGCCCATGTCGTCCTGGTCCACCCGGAGATCCACTGGAACACCGGCAACGCCGGCCGCACCTGCCTTGCCGCCGGCGCTCGACTGCACCTGGTCGAGCCTCTCGGCTTCTCTCTCGACGAGAAGGAAGTGCGCCGGGCCGGCCTGGACTACTGGCCCCGGGTGGCACCCACCGTCTGGCCGTCCTGGGAAGCTCTGGAGCCGCATCTGGCCAACCTCGGCGAGCCGTACCTCTTCTCCACCGAAGGCGACCGGGACTACTGGAGCGTCCCCTACCCGCCCCATCCGGTGCTGGTCTTCGGCCGGGAGAGCGACGGCCTCCCCCCGACCCTGCGCGAACGCCACCGCGAACGCCTGCTGCGCATCCCCATGGCCGACCCAGGACTGCGGTCCTTGAACCTCTCGACCAGCGTGGCCCTGGTGGTCTACGAGGTGCTCAGGCAGAGCAGACTTCAGCCTGGATCCGATGAGATGCATTCCAGATAATCCCTATAGACCATGAGATAGACATTGACATGCAGGGATGTGCCACCAGATAATCGGTCCGGTCCTCGAGCCAGGCAACCCTGAGGAGACTCCACCATGGTCCAGCGCGGAAATCTCTTGTCGATTTCCTTCCTCGTTGTCTGCTTCCTCCTCGCCTCGCCGTTCGCGGGCACGGCCGCCGAAAATGCCGGCTCCACGACGAGCTGTGCCCCGGTCGCTCCCCCGCTCTGCAGCGACTCCCTCCTGCTCCCCCTCGCGCAGAGTCCGGTCCCCGCCGAGCCGCAGCCCCTGGCGGTCTGTCCTTGCCTCGAGGGGAACTCAGTCGACTGCTGGGGCGGCGGGGACAGCTGCAGCTCGGCCTACAGCGCCTTCGCCTCGGACTGTCACAGCCAGGCCGCGGCGGCCTGCTACCCGGACGCCAAGTGCAAGGTCGTCATTGGGTCCTGGTCCTGCCAGGCCTCCGGCGGCGGCTACATCGTAGATGGCTCCGCATCCTTCGGCTGCCGCTACTGCTTCTGAGATCCCTGCCTTCCTCCCCCACTCGCCACCCCAAGACCGGCTCGAGGACCCTCAGCCGGACTCGGAGCTCCCGCCAGCGCCCCATCCCCCACCCCCCGGAGTTTCCAGCACCAGCCGGTCGCCGGGGCCTGCTTGGCGGCCGTCGATGGCGGCCAGCTCTTCGGTGCTGCCGTCCGGGTGGATCAGGAGCTGCCGGCCGGGGGTGCCGGGCTCGCCACCTTCGAGGCCGTAGGGGCCGCGGACGCGGTTCTGGGTCAGGAGCGACAGGGTTACCGGCTCGAGGAAGGTCAGCTCTCGCACCACGCCGTCACCGCCTCGCCAGCGTCCTTGGCCGCCGGAGCCCCGGCGCACGGCGAAGCGCTCCAAGCGTACCGGGTAGCGGTGCTCGAGGATCTCCGGGTCGGTGATGCGGGTGTTGGTCATGTGGCTGTGGACCGCCGAGGCCCCGGCGAAATCCGGGCCGGCGCCGCAGCCGCCGGCCACCGTCTCGTAGTAGCCGAAGCGGGCATTGCCGAAGATCAGGTTGTTCATCGTGCCTTGGCTTCCTGCTGCTAGCTTCAGGGCCTTGAGCAACAGCCCCACCAGGCGCTGGCTGGTCTCGACGTTGCCTCCCACCACGGCAGGAGCCTCGGCCGGATCCGCCGGGAAGTCCGGCGCCAGCAAGCCCCCCGGCAGCACCAGCTCCACCGGCCGCAGCAGGGCCTCGTTCAGGGGCAGGGGCTCGGCCACCAGCAGGCGCAGCACGTAGAGCACGGCGCTCTTGACCACCGCCAGGGGCGCGTTCAGGTTGCCGGGATGGACCGGTGACGAGCCCGTGAAGTCGAAGCGGGCCCGGCCGTCCTTGACGGTCACCTGGACGGTGAGGGGGGAACCGTCGTCCAGCAGCTCGGTGGCTCGGACTTCCAGCGCTCCCAGGCGGCGCAAGGCCGCCTCGGCCCGCTGCGCCGCCTTGTCGGCCAGGGCTCGCATCATCCGCCGCACGGTCTCGGCCCCGTGCTCGGCGGCCAGCCGCTGGAGCACGGCGGCGCCCCGGACGTTGGCCGCCACGGCCGCGGCGAGGTCGGCGAGGTTGTCGGTGATCGCCCGGGAGGGATGAGGCGGCGCGGCGAGGGCGGCTTCGATCTCCCGCCAGCGCGGCTCGCTGCGGCGCAGCAGATAGCTGGGCGGCAGAACCACCCCTTCCTCGATCAGCCGCCTGGCCCCGGGAGGCATCGAGCCCGGGGTGATGCCGCCGATCTCGGCGTGGTGGGCGCGGCTCGCCACGTGACCGAGCAGCTCGGGCGCCGGCCCCGCCGTGAACACCGGGCTGATCACCGTCACGTCCGGCAGGTGGGAGCCGCCCCAGGCCGGGTGGTTGGTGACCACCACGTCCCCGGGCTCGAGGGGCAACGTTTCCCGCACCCGGCGCACGCACAGACCGAGAGCTCCGAGGTGCACGGGAATGTGCGGCGCGTTGACCACCAGCTCCCCGGCGGCGTCGAGCAGCCCGCAAGAGAAGTCCAGCCTCTCCTTGACGTTGGTCGAGCGGGCCGTGCGCCGCAACATCTCCCCCATCTCGCGGGCCACGGCCTCGAAGCGGTGGGTGAAGAGCTCCAGCTCCACGGCCTCGGGCCGGCTCCGCCGACGCGAGGGCGAGGATCCTCCGGGCTGATGGCGGAGCACCAGGGCGCCGGCGCGGTCCACCGCCAGCTCCCAGCCCGGGGCGACCACGGTGGTGCAGTGGCTCTCGGCCACCAGGGCGGGCCCGGCCAATTGGCTGCCGGAGGACAGAGCCTCGCGATCGAAGACCGGCACCTCCGCCCACGAACCGCCGAGGAAGGCCCGCTGGCGCCGGCCGGGAGCCGGCTCCGAAGTGCCTGGCACCTCGGAAAGCGGCGACACGTCGCCGCATTCCAAAGGTGTCTTCTCGGCGTCTGCGACCGTGGACACGATCATTCGCAGGGACTCGACTTCGACCGTTCCCTCTGGGGCGTAGCCGTAGACCTCCCGGTAGGCACGGGCGAAGGCGGCCTCCAGGTCCTCCCCGACCACGATCTCCACGGCCAAGGAGCTTTCTTGACCCACCAGCCGCAGGTGGGCGATGCGCCGTCGCACCTCGACCGCCACCCCTCCCTCGCCCTCCCCGGCCTCCGCCCGGAGCTTGCTGCCGGCCTCCGCCGCCAGCTCGCCCAGCAGGGCCGGCAGACCCTCCGCCACCCCCGCCAGGGGCGCCAGCACCTGTCTCTCCGCGAAGCGCTCGAGCACGGCCGCCCCCAGCCCAGCCGCCGACAGCAACCCGGCGTCCGGTGGCACCAGCACGGTCGCGATCCCCAGCAGCTCGGCCACGGCGCAGGCGTGCTGGCCTCCGGCGCCGCCGAAGGCCAGGAGGGCGTAGCCGGCGGGGTCGTAGCCCCGGGCCACCGAGACCTGGCGGATGGCCTCGGCCATGCGCTCGTCCGCGATCTCGAGCAGGCCGGCGAGCAACTCCTCCTCGGCGCCCTCCGCGGCGCGGGCCAGCTCCTCGAAGCGCCCTCGGGCGGCTCCCGGGTCGAGGGGGATGGCGAAGCGCTCCGGCACCAACCGTCCCAGCAGCAGGTTGACGTCGGTCACCGTCAGCGGGCCGCCGGCCCCGTAGGCAGCCGGGCCCGGGTTGGCACCGGCGCTCTCCGGCCCCACCTTCAGCTGCTGGCCATCGAAGCGGCAGATCGAGCCTCCGCCCGCCGCCACCGTCTCGATGGCCAGGGCGGGGGCGGCGAGCAGGGCGTCCCCCACCCGATGCTCGAAGGCGTAGTCGAAGTCGCCGTCGTAGCGCGAGACGTCGGTTGAGGTACCGCCCATGTCGAAGGCGATCACCCGCGAGAAGCCCGAGCGCCGGGCAGCCCAGGCAGAGCCCACCACGCCCCCGGCTGGCCCGGAGAGCAGGCTGTCCTTGGCACGGAAGCCCGAAGCCGGTACCAGGCCCCCGGCGCTGGTCATGGCGAGCAGGCGGCCGGAGCCGAGGGAGCTCCGCACCCTCTCCAGATAACCGCCGACGATCGGCGCCAGGTAGGCGTCGACCACCGCCGTCTCGGCCCGCGGCAGCACCTTGATCCGCGGTGCCAGCTCCGCCGAGGCCGAGACGTGCCGGAAGCCCAGCCCGCGCAGCCGGGCGGCGACCCTCTGCTCGTGGTCGGGGTTCCTGAAGGCGTGGAGCAGGGACACGGCGGCGACGTCGATGCCACGGGCGAGCAGCTCGCGGCCCGCCTCCTCCACGGCGGCGAGATCGAGCTCGTGGAGCACCGAGCCGTCCGCGGCCAGCCGTTCCGCCACTTCCACCACCGCCTCCGGGAGGGGGCGGCGCTTCTCGATCGCCAGGGCGAAGAGGTCCGGCCGCTGCTGGCTGCCGATCTCGAGCAGGTCGCCGAAGCCGCGGGTGACGAAGAAGGCCACCCGCGCCCCCTTGCGCTCCAGCAGGGCGTTGGTGCCCTTGGTGGTGGCCAGGCGCAGCTCGAGAGGGGGCAGGCTCTCTCCCCTCGGCGTGGCGGTGACCAGGCGGGCCGCGAGCAGGGGGGCCTCCTCGTCGAAGGCGATCTCGAAGCCATCGCCGGCGAAGGCCCCGCAGGCAGCGAGAGGCGCGGCCAGCTCGAGGGTCGAGGTCGCGGGGTCGAAGCCGGCGATCTCGAGGGGCTCCGAAGTGCCGAGGAGACGAAACACGGCACCGCGGAAGAACCCGGCCGGCACCCGCCAGGGGGCCTCGATCTCCACCTGGTGGGAGGACCGCTGCTCGACCACTCGGCCGCGCAGGGCGCTCGAGGACAGGACCTTCGCCCGCTGGAGGCCTCCCCCGGGAGCCACGGCCAGGCAGTCGGTGAAGGTGCCGCCGGTGTCGACCCAGATCCGCCAGGGACCCGCCACTACCCCCGTCCCCGCGCCCGGGCGATCCCGTTCGCCAGACGCTTCACCCGCTCGTTGTCGGGGTCGAGCTTGCGAGCCCGCCTGAGCCAGCGCTCGGCCGCCGAAAGCTTGCCCCGCGCCAGCTCCAGCTCGCCCAGCGCCGCCATGGGCTCGGAGCGTTTGGGGTCGACCAGCAGGGCCTGCCGGAAGAAGCGCCGGGCCTCCGCCGGTCGGCCCCTGGCCCAGCTCCAATCTCCCAAGGACAGATAGGCGAAGGGGTTGTCCGAGCCGAGCTTCGCCACCAGGGCGAGCAGCTCTTCGGCCCGCTGCGTCTCGCCCTTCAGCTTGAGCAGGGCGGCGAAGTTCTGGTAGGCGGAGACGTTGCGAGGGTCGCGCTCGAGGGCCGTTTCGTAGGCATCCTCGGCGCCGGCCAGGTCGGCCATGCGCCTCCGGGCCACGCCGAGGTTGACCCAGGCCGCGGCCTGACTCGGGTCCAGGCGCACCGCCATCTCCAGCCACTCCACGGCGCCGGCGGGCTGCGCTGCTTGCAGGACTTCGACGCCGCGGTTGGAGTAGAAGCGAGCGATCGCCTCGACGTCGGTCAGTCGCCGCACCGAGGTGTAGGAGCGCCCCTGGCCGGCCGCGAAGTCCAGCAGCAGCATGTCCTCGCCCTCGCCGAAGCCGGCGGCGACGTGCTCGGCGATCACCACCAGGTCGCCGGTCTTGTCGTAGACCGGCTTGTCCTCGATAGCCAGGAAATAGGCCGGGTAGCCCAATTCCCGCGCCAGGCCCACGAACAGGTTCATGAAGCCCAGGCAGTTGGCCGAGCGCTCGCGGAAGACCTCCGCGGCGGTGCCGGTGGTGTTGCGGTCGTAGGCCACGCCCAGCCCATCCTCGGAAGCGGTGAGACGCTGGAGCAGGAGGTTGAGCCGGACCTGAGAGCTCCCCTTCTCGGGGATGTTGGAATGCAGCCACGTCACCGCCTCGGCGTCGACGGCGAAGGGGACGATCACCTGCTCGTCCTCGAGCCCGCGGGCCAGCAGCTCCTGCTCGAGGACGGCCCGGCCGGGCAGAGCCGGCTGGCCGGTAGAGGCGCAGCCGGCGAGGCAGAGGAGAGCGAGGAGGTGGCTCGCCCTCACGATGCCTCAGGCGGTGGCCGCCGCCTCGATGCGCCGGCCGCGCACCCAGCGCACCGCGATAACGAGGCCGAGGGCCAGAAGGCCCAGGGCGAGCAGGGGTCCGAGGACGATGGTGGCGACGGAGAGCAGGACCGCGGAGATCGCCTCGCCGGTGGCGACCACGAAGTTGGCGAGGCCGCCGGTGGTGATGGTGGAGACGCCGCGCACCAGGCTGGTGGCGCCATGGACGCCTCCGGCGGCGCCGCCCCCGGCGATCACCGCCAGGACCCACTTGAGCATCGGATCGACGCCGGTGAACACCGAAGCGGCAGCGATCACGCCGGCGGCGACCGCCACCGGCGCGGCGGCGGCATCGAGGACGTGGTCGAGCCAGGGGATGTAGTAGGCGCCAATCTCGAGGATGGTGGCGGCGGCGAGCACGACCAGGGCGGGGGTCGAGGCGATCCAGCCGAAGGACCCTGAGAGCTCGAGGTAATCGGCCCGCGCCGCGAGGTTCATCACCAGCAGCGGGACGAAGATCCGGAAGCCACAGGCGGCTGCCAGACCGATACCGAGGCAGAGGGAGAGGATCGTCTGTTCCATCGCTGTTCCTATCCTAATCCGTAGTTCACTCCGTGCCCGCTACGCAATCTACGGCAGCGTCATTCCACCTCGCACTCGTAGGCTGGGTTAGGCCCGACAGGGCCGTAACCCAGCTTTGAAGGGCTGTCCGAGAGCTGGGTTACGCCGCAGATGGCTAACCCAGCCTACTCCTTCACCCCGCGCAGCCAGGCGCCGAGGCGCGAGACACCCAGGAGCCGGGCGAGGCCCAGGTAGGCCCCGGCGTAGGCGGGGAGCGCCACTCCGGCCGTCACCACCAGAGGCGCCCGGTACAGCAGCCACCAGGCGGCGCCTCCCACGGCCAGGGCGGCGAGGCCGGCGAGGGCCATCCGCGCCAGCTCCCGTCCCGGCAGGGCGAAAGCCGGGCTGCGCAGAGCGAGGGCCCGGCCGAGACGCAGCCGCTCGTACCAGGCCCCTACGGCCGAGCCCGCCGCGAGGCCCACGGCCCCGAGGTTCAGGTCTCCCTCTCCGCCCACCCACTCGGTCAGCGGCACGCGGTCGAGAGCCAGCATCAGCGGCGCTCCCACCGCCGCCGCCAGGACGACCCGCTGGGCCGCGATCCGCGCCGGCAGCCTGGTGTCGGCCAGGGCGTAGAAGGCGTTCTGCAGCAGCCGTGAGGTGGTCGAGGCCGGCAGGCCCAAGCTGTAGGCGGCGAGCACCAGGTAGACCAGCCAGGTCTCCTCGGGGCCAAAGCGGCCCGTCCGGAACAGCAGGGCGACGATCAGCCAACCCAGGCCGAGGTAGCCGATCACCGTGGGGGTCACCAGAAAGCTGACCTGGAGGGCTCCGGAGCGCACTCGCGAGGCGAGCGCCTGCCCATCTCCCTCGGCCTGGCGGCGGGCCAGCTCCGGCAGCTCGGCCGCGGCGACCGACATGCCGAAGAGGCTGATCGGCAGCAGGTAAAGATATTGCGCCGAGCCCAGGGCGGCCACGGCGCCGGTGGCCAGGAAAGAGGCCAGGAAAAGGTCGAGGTAGCCGCCGAGCTGCACCACCCCGCGCCCGAGCAGCAGAGGCCAGAAGGCGGCGAGGGCCTCAGGAACGCCCCTCACCCGGTGCGAGAGGGAGGGACGTAGTCCTCCCAGCAGGGAGAGCACCACCGGAAGCTGTACCAGGAACTGCAGGATGCCTCCCGCCAGGGCCCCCCAGCAGGCGGCGAACAAGAGGCGGTCGAGGTCGGCCGGTCCGGAGCGCCCGGCGAAGAGCAGGGCGCCGATGATCGCCAGGTTCCATGCCGCTGGGGCCGCGTAGGAGAGCAAGAAACGGCGGTGGCTGTTCAAGATTGCCAGCGCCCAGACCGACAGCACCAGGCAGCCGGTCATCGGGAAGACGATGCGCACCGCCCGCACGGTGAGCGCGAAGCGGTCGACCGCTCCCGGGGTGGCGGCATCGCTCAGAAAGCCGCTCGCCAGCACGGCGACCAGGGGCTCGGCGAGCAGGATTCCGAGAATGACCAGGGCGGCGGTGACGGCGGTGAGCAGGCCGAGGAGAGCCCCGGCGAAGCGCCGGGCG
>JBIOYC010000052.1:0-9004 GCA_044869955.1 Thermoanaerobaculia bacterium
CCGGCCGGGGCCTGCCGCTGAGCAGCCGACCGCTTCGAATCCCCGCCAGCCTGGCCGTCTACCGGGGCAGGAGGCGGTCATGGTCGAGTCGACAACGCTGCAACCTGCGAGCTGGCAGAATCCGGAGGTGACTCCGCGGCAGTGGTGCACCCTGGGAGCGTCCATGGCGCTCGCCTCGGGAGCGTTCTGGGAAGTCGAGAGGCTCGGCTGCAGGACCTCGTCCGACCAGCCGAGGCGTTTCGTGCGCGAGCTGGCCGAGGTCGGCGCCCGGCCCTTCGAAGGTCGGCTCGCCGGCCAGCCGTGGCTTCCCGTGGCCGACGGCTTCTTGCTTTCCGCGGCACAGCGCGAGCGGCTGAACCGGCTCGGTGGCGCCGCGAGCGATGCCCATCGACGCCGGCCTGGCCCAGAGCACGGGCACAGCCTCGGTCTCGCGTTGCTCTTCTCGGGCAGGCCAGACAAGGCTCTGGAGCGTCTCGAGGAGGTGTCCCGGCTCGCCCCTGCCGACTCCGCTCTGACCGTCGACCGATCCGTCGTGCTGCTCGAGCAGGTGCGTCAGGGGGAGGCGAGCCTCTGGGCCCGAGCCCTGGGGGCGACCATCGAGGCGGCGCGTCTCGCCCCGGAGTCGCTGGAGGCACAGTTCAACCTGGCGTTGGCGCTGGAGCGGTCGTCGCTTCTTGGCGAGGCTGCGGAGGCGTGGCAGAAGGTCGTCGACTCGGCCGAAGACGACGACTGGCGGCGGGAAGCGGAGGAGCACCTCGCCGCCGTCCAGGCCCCCACCGAAGTCGAGCTGGCGCCGGAGCGCAGGAAGCGGATCGAGGCAGCGGCCCTCCGCGGGAATGAAAGGCAGGTCGCGGAGCGGGTCGCCGAGAACCGCCAGGACGCGCGCCTCTTCGGGGAGCGGCAACTGCTCGCCCGCTGGGCCAACGCCGAGTCAGCCGGCCGACGGGAGGAAGCGCAGCAGGTTCTGAGCCTGGCTCGCCGCCTCGGCGAGCTGTTGCGGGCGATGGGTGGAGATCCAATGCTGGCCGAGGGGGTGGCCGCGGTCGAAGCCGCCTCCGGCTCCCGCCGCCGAGCCCTGGCGCGTGGCCACCAGGCCCTGGGCCGAGCCTTCGATGCGTTCCCCCGGCGTTGCGAGGCGGCCCTGCCGGACCTCGCCGCGGCGGAACGGAGCCTGGGCCAAGTCGGGTCCCCCTTCCGGCTATGGGCGCGCGCCCTGGCTGCGAGCTGCCGGCACCTCAGTGGGGACTTCGCTCCGGCCAAGGCCCTGATCGCCGGCATCAAGGCGGCCCAGCAGGAGCGTTATCCGGCCCTCGCCGGCCACTGCCACTGGACCCTCGGCCTCATCGCCACGCACGAGAACCGGATCGGGCTGTCGCAGGACCACTTCCGTGCCGCTCTGGTGGCGTTCGAGGGATTGAAGGAGGACGGGCACCTGGCGTCGATCTCGTTCCTCGCCGGCGAGAACGCTTTCGATCTCGGCCAGAGGGAGCGAGCCTGGGAGCTGCTCGCCGGCGCCCTCTCCAGGTTGGGCCAAATCACCTCACCCCGGCAGCGCCACAACCTGCTGTTCACGGCGGCCCGCTTCGCCGAGGCGGAGGGCGAGCTCGAGGTGGCGCTGGAAATCGAGGTCGAGGTCCTCGGACTGGCCCGGCTGGCGGGGCTGGCCGAGGCAGAGATCGAGGTCCTTCGGCTCCGTGCCCACGCCTTGACCCGCACTGGCGATGAGGCTGGAGCCGCCGTCGAGCGAGGCGAGGCTCGCAAGGCCCTGGTGCGTGTACCCAGCGATGCGGTGCGAGCGCGGCTCGCGGCCGATCTCGACCTCGACGAGTCCCGGCTGCTCCTGGCCGACGACCCGGCCGCCGCTCTGCGCCGTCTCGATGCGGCTGGACAGGGCTACCGGCAGGCCGACCAACGGGTGCGGGCCATCGAGGTCGAGCTGGTTCGTGCCGAGGCTTCGCGCTCGCTCGGGGATCGACGCGGTGAGGATCTGGCCCTCGATCGAGCGCTGGACGAAGCGGAGCGGATCCACGCCGACGTGACCGACCCGACCGAGAGGCTGGCGCTGTCGCGAGTCTCCCGCCAGCTCTACCGAGCCCGTCTCGCGAAGGACTTCCGGGACGAGGTGCCGCCGGCTGAGAGCCTCGCCCACGCCGAGCGGGGCAAGGCCCAAGCCCTGCGCCAGGCGTTCGGGCAGCGACCCGAGGTGCCAGGCACTTCGGCAATCCCCAAGGTGCCAGCCGACTTGGGAGCACGGTGGCCGGTGGACGTGGTGCTGGTGGAGTACGCGGAGCTGGCCGAGGGCCTGGCGGTGTGGGTGGTGGCCGACGGCCGGGTCCAGGCTCAGCGCCTGCCTTGTGACCTGACCCAGGTTGCGAGCCAGCTCGCCGAGCTGCGGGCGCTGTTCGAGGACTACCCTTCGGCGCAGATCCTCGAGCAGATGCACGACCGGCTCGGGGAACTTCACCAGTGCCTGCTCGCGCCCATCCGCGAGTGGCTCCCCCCGGGTCGGCCCCTGGTCATCGTGCCGGATGGCGTGTTGGCCGGCGTACCCTTCGCCGCGCTCTGGGACCCGCGGGAGGAGCGCCATCTCGTGGAGGAGAGGCAGGTGACCATGGCCGCCAGCGGCGCCCTCTACCTGGCTCAGCGTGCGCGGATGGCTCGAGGCCGGAATGAGCTGCTCGCCCGGCCGCTCGCCGGAGCCGTGCCGGTGGCCGCCAGCCTGTGGGGCCTGGACGCTCTGTCCCATGTGGACGATGAGGTGGCGGCACTGACCGCAGCGCTGCCGGCTACCCAAGAGCTGGCCTCCGGCGGCGTCACCGGGAAAGCCCTGCTGGCTGGGCTCGAAGATGCGACCCTGCTGCACCTGGCCAGCCATGCCGTGGTCCACCCCAAGGACCCCAGCCTGACCCTGCTTCTCTTGGACCCGGAGCCCGGCGCGCTGGACGGTTCGCTGAGCGCCGGGGAAATCGCCACCTGGCGCCCGTCCAAGCTGAAGTTGGCGGTGCTTTCAGCCTGCGGCACGGCCTACGCCAGCGACGCCCCCTGGGACGGCGCCGCCAGCCTGGCCGCGGCCTTCCAGATGGCCGGGGCGCCGCAGACGATTGGGAGCCTGTGGCCGGCGGGTGATGAGTCCGCATCGAAGCTGTTCGCGGCCTTCTACGAGAGCTTGAAGCAGGGAAGCTCCCCGGAGAACGCCCTGCGGCTGGCGCAGTTCCAGCTCCTCGACGCGAAGGATCCGGAGCTGAGCACGCCGGAGGCGTGGGCGGGGTTTGCGTTGTGGGGCGGGACAACGGCAGTGGATTGAGGTGAGGATCGCCCTTGGAGGGCGGGAGGATGAGATGGCGTTCACCTTGAAGGTCACTTTCAGCGGAATGATGACGTTCGTGCCAGATAGCGGCAGCAAAGGCGGATTCCTGGCCCTCATGGTGGGCACGCACGGCCACGACGGGCACGGACATCTCGCTCATCTCCCGTATCTCGAGCTCAGGTGTAGGAACTTGCCATCCAAGGCCCACTGTGCGCACTACTCGGCGACGGGGGATGGCGATTGGCTACGATTGTCCCTGGAGAAGAGATACGATGTGGTGCTCGAAGTAGGCGCTGGATCCAAGCCGGAAATCGACAGTGCACGTCAGGGTCAATACGTAGGGCAACAGTTCGTGACGAACGTACTGAGGATGTCCGACTTGCTCAATGCAGCCACGGCTAGGGTCAAGCCTGAGCTGCTCGAGCAAGACCTGAGTCAAGATCCAACATCGGTTTCCTGGCTCGCATCCAGGGTTCGTATCGCGGGCGGCAAGCTCGGCCCCGAAGTCCTCGGGAGTCAGTTTCATCGAGAAGTGAAGTTTATCGATGGTGACGGTGTCCTGGTGCACAAGCAGCGGACGACCTCGGCCCACGAACTGACCCTGAGAGTCGCAGCCAGTCAGCTAGACGTCACCTTGAAGCGTCTTGACGGTTCTGGAGCACTGCCCACCCTCACTCTGAAGCCGACTAACGGGATGCTCCATGTTCGGCTTGTAAACGAACCCACCATCGCGGACTTCTGTGCGCTATCGTCCGACGAGTTGAAGATGGCTCATTTCGAGGACGTCTACTGCCATTGCCGCGGATCAGTGCCACCTTCGCCACCTCTGCCCCGGTTCTCGGCCAGTGATCCGGTCCAGTACCCGGGATTGAAGCAGTGGTGTGACGATGCGGTAGGAAACGGCCAGGGCGGGCGCTATGCCGTGATCTGCTATGCGCCAATCATGCCTGAGGAGGAGTTGTCTTGGTAATTCGCCCCAGAGGAGGAGGCACTGGCGTGCGGGCCAGGATCCTGCCGTGTCCAATGACCGATCATGCGTTACTCGGTGGTACTGTGAGAGCCACGGCACTTCGCCGGAATGTAGTCAAGTATTGCGGATTGGATGTACCGCACTCCTTTACCAACGCTGCGAATCTGTGCTGGGCTGAAGCTTCCCTAGGTATCGCGTACTTCTATCACGGTCCTGCGCATCGCAGGCTGTGTAAGTTCGTTGCCCAAGTCAAGGAGGCAATATGCTGCGGGCCTGGGGTTGACGTACTGCCGGCTTGTGATCGACGTCACTCTACTCTGGCGGCGCTTGAAACGCTTCGCATCAATGCATCGGTGGAACTCCCGACTCAGGGCACCAGTGCCACGGACTACGACGGCATCTGCGATCGGCTGGACCGAGGTCTTCCTTCCATCCTCCTATCGAGCGAGCACGCGTGGATCGTCACGGGTTACATGAAGACACTCTCGGGCCGAAGATTCCTTGCCCTGCGAGATCCCGCGGACTACCCGACCGAAGATACTGCAGAGTTCAAGTCGCTCGACTTCTTCGGCTATGACCGCTATTTGTTGACGCGTCCGTCAAGTCTGCCCGTCCGCCCGATCAGTCGCTACCCGCTGAGCTGGACGCCGGAAGAGCTAGTGGACTCTGCTCTGGCCACGCGATCCTTCCGACCGTTTGTTGGAGGGGAGTTGTTGCTCGGCGCCCCGGAAGGCTCTGAGCGGCCTGCCGATGCTGCGTTCGAGAGAGGAGTTGAGGACTTCCTGGCCGATCTGGGTCTTGGCGTTCATGCTGATGGCCGTGAGCGCCTCGTACTGCTCAGTCTCGCCCTACCAGTTCACCAGGCGAAGTTGGCGGATCTGGAGACCGCTGATCTGGGTGGCAGCTCAGCGCCGCTGAGTTGGCGACTCTTGGTGTCAACAGAACGAGGGGCTGTGGGTGTCGCCGAGGTAGCACAGGGATCTGAGGGCTGGCGGGTTACTCGTTTTCTGCGTGGCCGCGCGTTCTCAAGTCTGGTCCCTGCGCTTTCCTGGCTGCTCTCTGCGCGGGTCGAGGTCGCACCAGGACAGGTCGGGAGGGATGCCCACTGGCTGGAGTTTCTCGAGGCCGGGATTCGAGCGATCTGGTTCACCGGGAGTGATGGGCGCCGCTGGGTGATTCCACTGGGTCCACGGCTCTATGGTCTGCGTGAAGGGCAGCCGTTGGAGAGTGACCGATACTTGGAGGTATTGCGCCAGATACGAGCAGCTGGCCAGGAGGAGGGGTAGGAGAGCGGTGCTTGCCCCAGAGTGCGAGCGCGCTAGCACTCTGGCCCCTCACGCCAATCGCCTAGCAGCTACCCACTCGCACAGGACCTCGTCCATTCGGGACTGCCAGCCTTCGCCGGTCGCCCTGAAGAGCTCGACGACCTCGGGGCTGTAGCGGACGGTCAGGAGGATCTATTCCGGCTTCCTGCCGGCGCTCGCGCGATGGCGGCAGCGACCTCGGCCGGGCCGGTGGGAAGAGTCTCGAACTAGGCGGCGATTTCATGTTTAGGCCGCGTCCTCGCGCCGGGTGTCGAGCATCTGCCGCACCTTCTCCGAGTGCAGCCGGATGTACTCCTGCTGCTCCTCGAAGCTCATGCCGCGCATCTCCTCGTTCATCTTCGCCCGCGCCTGACGCATGAATGCCACGGCGTCAAAGCCTCGAGCTTCCTTGGTGACTGGGGCATCCATCACGCGGCGTACCGGATCATTTCCAGCTCGGCCGTGCTGTCGGCCCTTGTCAACACTTCGTCGATACGAGCCATGACGGCATCTTCGATCAGGTACTCAGGGCAGCTGCCGCACTGCAGAACCGGTAGTCGCTTCAGGATGACGTTTCTGTCGTCGGACAGCTTGAAGGGGAGGTCGGTGAGGACGGGGTTCAACTGCGTACCGCAGACCGTGCATCTCATCACTGGCCCCGCTGCTCGCGATCAGCCATCTTCGTCCGGCTCCTCGTCCCACGGTTCAATGCCCGTCAGCTCCGGAATCAGCGCCAGCTGCGTCTCGGCCACCTCGGCCGGCGTCAAGTCGGTGATAGCCCGTTCGATGACCCGGGCGCTGCGCCAGTACGCCGCCACCTCGGCCGGGTTGTTCGGGTCGTAGGGAGTCGCTGGGTCGCGGACCGAGTCCGGCGCTCGCGCGATGGCGGCGGCGATCTCTTCGGGGCTGGTGGGAAAGGCTCTTGAAGTAGGCATGGGCTCTGGTCTGAGTCGCAGCACCGGAGTTTAGGAGCCTGGCTTGGCCGGGGCAACTCGGACAGCACTAGCGGCCAACCCCGCCATACAATCCCCCCTATATGCCCCAGCGCCTCTTCCTCATCGACGCCTACTCGAACATCTTCCGGGCGTTTTACGCCATCCGGAACCTCTCCAACTCCAAGGGGGAGCCGACGAATGCGGTGTTCGGGTTCATCCAGATCCTCCGCAAGCTGCTGAAGGACCAGAAGCCGGACCTGGTGGGGATGGCCTGGGACGTCTCGGACCAGACGGTGCGGACGGAGAAGTATGCCGACTACAAGGCCAACCGGGCGCCGACGCCGCCGGACCTGAAGGTCCAGATCCCGACCATCCGTGCCGTCATCGACGCCTTCAAGATCCCCATCCTGGAGCTGGACAACTACGAGGCCGACGATGTGCTCGGCACCCTGGCCAAGAAGGCCGCGGCGGCGGGCTACGAGGTCACTCTCGTGTCCGCGGACAAGGACCTGATGCAGCTGGTGGCGCCGGGGGTCTACCTCTACCACACCGGGCGGGACAAGCTCTACGACCCGGCCGGCGTCACCGAGGACTTCGGTTTGCCGCCGGAAAAGGTCATCGACGTCATGGCCCTGATGGGCGACGCCGTGGACAACGTGCCCGGCGTGCCCGGCATCGGCGACAAGGGGGCCAAGAGCCTGATCCAGGAGTTCGGCTCCCTCGACGCCCTGCTCGAGCGGGCCGCCGAGGTCACTCGCAAGAGCTACCGCGAGGGCCTGATCGAGCACCGCGCGCAGGCGGAGCTCTCCCGCGAGCTGGTCACCATCCACACCGACCTGCCCATCGACCTCGACGTGGACGCCCTGAGGCTCGACCCGCCGGACCATGAAGCCCTGCGCCGCCTCTACGCCCAGCTCGAGTTCCGCACCCTGCTCGAGGAGGCCACCGCCGCCGCGGCCCCCAAGCCCACCACTACCCCGGCCGAGGAAGTTCTCACCGCCGAAGACTGGGCGGCGCGCACGGCTGGCCTGGGCGCCGAGGTCTTCGCTGGCGTCCTCGGCGAGCCGAGCCCCCTCGGCCTCGCTCTGGGCGGCACAGAGGGACCGGTGCTGTGGGCGGACTTCCGCCGCGAGGGCCTGCGTCCAGCCGTCCTCGCCACCCTCGAAGCCCTGCTCGCCGACCCGGCCCGCCGCCTCGCCGGCCACGACGTCAAGGAAGTGCTGCGCCTCTCGCCCCGCGGCGGCGACGCCCGCTGCGAGCTAGCCGACCTGATGCTCGCCTCCTACCTCCTGCGCCCGGCCACCGGCCACTCGCTCGAGGAGATCGCCCGCGAGCGGCTGGACGCGCAGCCGGTCACGGCCAAGGAAGCTGGCTGGGACCGGGGAGCCGAGCCGCCCCTCTCCGGGCCGGGTCTGCTGGCCTGCGCGGCGGAGCGGGTGGAGCTGCCGCGGCGGCTGGTGCCGGCCCTCTTCGGGGAGCTGGCGGCGAGCCCCCTCGAGCGCGTCTACTGGGAGATCGAGGCCCCCCTGGTACCGGTGCTGCTGGCCATGGAAGAGGCCGGGGTAGAGCTCGACGTCGGCTACCTGGCGGGCATGTCCGCCGAGCTGGCCAAGGAGCTCGCCCGCCTCGAGACCGAGATCCACGACCTCGCCGGCGAGGCATTCAACATCAACTCCCCCCAGCAGCTGGGGGTGATCCTGTTCGAGAAGCTCGGCTACCCGGCGGGCAAGAAGACCAAGAAGACCAAGAGCTACGCCACCGGAGCCGAGGTGCTGGAGGGGCTGGCGGCGGCGGGCTACCCGCTGCCGGTGCTGCTGCTCAAATACCGCGAAATCACCAAGCTCAAGGGCACCTACGTCGACGCCCTGCCCGCTCTGCTTGGCGCGGACGGGCGGCTGCACACCCGGTTCAACCAGGCGGTGGCGGCCACCGGGCGGCTGTCCTCGGCCAACCCCAACCTGCAGAACATCCCGGTGCGCACCGAGCTGGGGCAGCGCATCCGGCGAGCCTTCGTCGCCGCGCCGGGCCAGCTCCTGCTGGTGGCCGATTACAGCCAGATCGAGCTGCGGGTGCTCGCCCACATCGCCCAGGAGGAAACCCTGATCGAGGCCTTCCGCCGCGGCGAGGACATCCACCGGGCCACCGCGGCGGTGGTCTTCGGTGCGGCCCCCGAGCTGGTCACCGGCGAGCAGCGGCGGGCCGCCAAGACGATCAACTTCGGCATCCTCTACGGCATCTCGGGCTTTGGCCTGGCGCAGAACCTCGGCGGCATGAGCCCCAAGGAGGCCGATCGCTTCATCCAGGCCTACCTCGACCGCTACCCCGGGGTGCGCCGCTACGTCGAGGAGACCGAGGAGAGCGCCCGGCGCACGGGCAAGGTGGAGACCCTCTACGGCCGGGTGCGCTGGCTGCCCGACATCAATTCGTCGAACTGGAACCTGCGAGAGAACGCCCGGCGGATGGCGATCAACGCGCGCATCCAGGGCAC
>JBIOYC010000053.1:0-40350 GCA_044869955.1 Thermoanaerobaculia bacterium
GCGAGGTGGAGCCACCAACCGCTGACGCTGCAGGCGTCGACGAAAGCGTCGAGACGCAGGTAACCGTTGGCCGCCAGGTTGACCCTGGCGACGCGCTGGTTGCCCGACTGGGTGGTGATGGTCACCACGCCGCTGGTGCAGTCCGTGGTGCTGTTGGTGATGTCGATCGTGCACTGGTAGTAGGTCACCTCGGGGGCCTCCGGCTGGGGTGCCTCCCCCTTGGCGAGGGCCGGGGCTGCGGTGGCCGCGAGGACCAGCGGCACGGCGATGAGACGGTGAACCTTGGCGTTCATCAGTGCTCCTCCGTGTCGATGGGAATCAGGAAGGACTCGATCCCGCAGAGCCGGGCGACGTAGGCGGTGTCGACCTTCTTTTGGGCCGACAGCACGAAGCAGGCGCGGTTGACCCCGGTGCCGCTCCTGGCGGACGAGCCGACGGTGCGGTTCAGGCCCACGTACCAGAGGTCGGCGTCGAGCCCGCCGGGGTCTTCGCCGTCGGGCTCGGCGTAGGGAGCCGATTCGAAGCCGCCCTGAGTGTTGATCGAGACGTTCGAGCCGGGAATCGCGATCAGGGGCCCGACACTGGTCGCCACGTTGCTGATGCTCTCGAAGATCGTCCACTGCCAGGTATGGCAGCGGCCGATGGGCATGTTGCGTCGCACCGCGGTGGGGTCGACCGTGGCGAGCGCCGGCACGTCGTGGCCATAAAAGAAGAGATCGCGGTCGAGCAGGTGGATCTCCGCGTTGTGGCTGGTGGTCCCGGCATCGCCGCCGGCGCCGTCGCAGGTGGGCGAGTCGGCGAAGTGGACCGACCAGCCGGTGGGGCTGCAGGAGTCGACGAAGGCGTCGAGGCGCAGATAGCCGCCGGAGAGGTCGACCTGGGCCACGCGGTAGATGCCGCTGTCGGTGGTCAGGGTGATCGGTCCGTTGCAGGTGTGGGTGCCGCCGGCGATGTCGACCTCACAGCGGTAGAAGCGAGTGGCCGGGTCGACGAAGACGTCCGGGTCGCCGCCGCGGTCGTCCGACCAGACGGGGAGCTCGGCGTTGTTCACCGTCCAGGTGCTCTGGTCGTAGTCGCCGTGGTAGCAGAAGGCGAGGCCGGGGTCGAGCACCACCGAGGAGAGCACGTCACCGATGCGCTCGCTGGGCAGCCAGGTCACGCCGTTGTCGTGGGAGATCCGCTTGTAGGAAGCGAAGAGGTAGTTGCTGGCCGTGTCGTCGCGGCGGTCCATCCAGGAGACCTGCACCTGGCCGTCGGCGACCGACAGGGTCGGCTGGTATTGATCGGTGGTGGTCGCGTCGTCGTTGATCTTGGTCTCGGTGCCCCAGGTGCTGCCGCCATTGGTCGAGCGGCGGTAGTAGACGTTGACGTCGTCGCCCACCCCGGCGCCGTCCGGGTCGTAGCTGTAGACGACGTGAACGTAGCCATACTTGTCGGCGGCGATCTGCGGTGAGGCGAGGTAGCGGACGTCGCCGTTGAGCGAAGGCCGGCCGCAGTTGCCGCTGGCCACGGTGTCCTGAGGGCTGACGGCGTTGACCAGGGGCGCCGTGATGGCCGCCCAAGTGACGCCGCCATCCGTCGAGCGGGCGCCCCGGATGGAGATCGGTCCGGCGTAGAAGTCGGTGTAGTAGAGCCAGGCCGCGTAGACGGTACCGTTGGGGGCCACGGTGAGCCAGCCGCCCTGAACCACCGGCAAGCCTCCACCACCGGTGGCGGTGTCGAGCGTGACCGGTACAGACCAGGTGGCGCCACCGTCGGTCGAGCGGATGACCCGGATCGGCCAGTTGGCGACCCCGAAGTCGGTCCAGATCAGGTAGAAATTGCCGTAGTGGAGGCTCGCCGGGTCGTTGTCGACGGCCAGGATCTCCTTGTCGTCGCCGCCGGTGGTGGGAATGCCGACGGGATTGAAGGACTGGCAGTCGTCGGTCGAGACGTGGAGGGCCAGTCCGCCGCCGGAGTCCAGGGTGGCGAGGTAGAAGTAGCCGTCCGCCCGGCGCCAGACCATGCTGGGGTCGCCGAAGGCCGAGGGGTTGACCGTGCCGCCGTCCTGCCAGGTCTGGCCGCGGTCGGTCGATCGGCTGAAGCCGGTCAGGCCCCCCGCGCCGTGGTAGTACTCCCAGGAGTCGTTGAAGCCCACGCAGAGAGTGCCGTTGATCGGGTTCTGGGCCACCGAGGTCTCGCTCTGGGTGCGCGAGAAGCCGGGGCCGTCCGGTCCGTTGACCTGCACGTCCGGCACCGAGAAGGCGGCCTCCGGGGCGGCAGCCTCGCCAGCCGCGGAGGGGACCGCGGCCTTCTTGCCGCCGGGCTGGCGGCCGAGCTCTCTCTGCCGGCCGCAGGACCACAGCAGGTTGAAGCGCAGGCCATCCATGGCGGCGCGCGCCACCGGATCGTCGAGCAAGGCGCAGATCTCCGGTGGGGCGGGGCGGATCACGGTGCCGGGCGCCGGGGTCAGTGGGGCGGCCTCCTGCTGCGCAGCCGCAAGCAGCGGCAGCGTCAGGAGCCCGAGGAAGAGGAGCCAGACAAGGCGGTCGGGAGAACGAGAACCGCGGAGACGTTGCCTCACTGTTTTCCTCCTTTCACGAGGTGGCTGCGGAAAGAGACACCGCTAGCTAAAATCCATAAACGTGTGCTAATTGCTAACAACAAATAGTATACATGCTCGCCGTCGAATCGTAAACGGCAGAGGTGTGACGAAGGGGAGGCTAGGCGGGGGCTAAGGCGCTACCGGCAGGAGCAGCCACGGGATCTCGCCGAGCGGAGGCTCGGCCTTCCCGGGCGCGGGCGAGACCTCGCCTTCGCCGATCATCGGCACCACGATTGCCGAGTAACCCTTCTCGGTGAGGCGGCGGCGGAGGTCCTCGGCCTCGTCGGCGCTGGTGAACCGGCCCACGCGGACCCGGTGCCAGATGCCGTCGGCGTCGATGGCGACGCTGCCGAAGCTCTTGGCCAGGGCGTCGGCCAGGGTGCGGGCGCGCTCGCCTTCGTGGAAGGCGCCGACCTGCACCGTCAGGGGGCCAGACGTCGGGGGCACCCACGCATCCGGCGGCGGCTCGGCCATGCGGTAGAGGGCGACTTTCGCCGTCCCCGGCCCGAGCAGGCCCAGCTCGGCGGCGGCCGCCCGCGAGACGTCGATCACCCGCCGGCGGACGAAAGGTCCGCGGTCGTTGATGCGCACCGCTACCGAGCGGCCGTTGTCGAGGTTGCGGATCTCCACCCAGGTACCGAAGGGCAGGTTGCGGTGGGCGGCGGTGAAGCGCCGGCCGTCGAAGCGCTCGCCGTTCGCCGTGCGCCGGCCCTCGAACCCCGGGCCGTACCAGGAGGCCATCCCCTTGGCGACGAAGCCGGCGGCCTCGTCGCCGGCCGCCGGCACGGCCGGGGCGCTGCCGGCGCTGCGGCAGCCGGCGCCGGCAACGAGAGCCAGGGCGAGAGCGGTGGCGAGGAGATAGCGCATGGGTGCTGGGTGTCGAGACTTCCCTGGCCGGTCATCCCCGCGAAAGCGGGGATGACGGATGGCAGGGGTGATGGTCGGTTCGGACTGACCCTCTAGACCCGAATCTCCACGGGAGCCTCGGCCTCGAGGCCGGCCAGAGCCGGTTCGGCCACGTTGGTCAGGAACTCGTCCACCTGGGCCGCGCTGCGGCCGGTGAAGGCCTGGGGATCGAGCCATGAGAGCACCTCCTCGCGGGTGAGGCGGAACGCGGCATCGCCCACGATCCGATCCACCAGGGAGTTGTCGCCGCCGGCCTCGACCGATTGCTGCGCTTCGAGGCTCGCCCGGCGGATCCTTTCGTGTAGCTCCTGCCGGTCGCCGCCCTTCTTGACCGCCTGCATCAGCAGGGTCTCGGTCGCCATGAAGGGCAGCTCCCGGTCGACGCGTGCCCGGATCGTGGCCTGCCGCACGACCAGCCCTCCGGCCAGGTGACCGGCGAGGCCGAGGATGGCGTCGCAGGTCAGCAAGGCGTCGGTGAGCACCAGTCGGCGGTTGGCCGAGTCATCCAGGCTGCGTTCGAGCCACTGGGTCGCGGTGTTCAGAGGTCCGTTCAAGCTGTCGGTGATCAACCGCCGCGCCAGGCCGCACATGCGCTCGGCGCGAACGGGGTTGCGCTTGTAGGCCATGGCGGAGGAGCCCACCTGGTCGGCCTCGAAGGGCTCGGAGAGCTCTCCCACGCCCTGCAGCAGGCGCAGGTCCGTGCCCAGCTTGTGGCAGCTCTCGGCGATGCCGGCCAGGGTGGCGAGCATCTGGCTGTCCTGCTTGCGCGAGTAGGTCTGACCAGTGACCGGGAAGCTGCCGACGAAGCCCAGGCGGCGGGCGAAACGGCGGTCGAGCTCGACCACCTTGGCGTCATCGCCGTCGAAGAGGGTCAGGAAGCTCGCCTGGGTGCCGGTGGTGCCCTTGACGCCGCGGCAGAGCAGGCGCTCGAGCCGGTGCCGTACCTCGTCGAGGTCGATCAGGAAATCCTGCAGCCACAGGCAGGCCCGTTTGCCGACGGTGGTCAGCTGGGCGGGTTGGAAGTGGGTGTAGGCGAGGGTGGGCAGGGCGCGGTGGCGGTGGGCGAAGTCGGCCAGGCCGCGGGCCACCAGCACCAAGCGCCGGGAGACCAGCTCGAGGGCGTCGCGCAGGATCAGGACGTCGGCGTTGTCGGTCAAGAAGGCGCTGGTGGCGCCGAGGTGGAGGATGCCCCCCGCCTCTCCGGCGAGCTCCGCGAAGTGGCGCAGGTGGGCCACCACGTCGTGGCGGGTCTGGCGCTCGATCTCGGCGACCCGGGCGAAGTCGATCTGGTCCTCTACGGCCTTGAGGGCGGTGATCTGGCGCTCGGTGATCGGCAGGCCCAGCTCGCGCTGGCACTCGGCGAGGAGCACCCACAGCCGCCGCCAGATACGGTAGCGGTTCTCGGTCGAGAACAGCGCCGCCATCTCGCGGGAGGCATAGCGCTCGTGGAGGGGGTTCGCCGGGGCGACGGTCATTCGGGCGGCATTCTAGCAACAGCCCTGCGAGAAGCCGGTAGGATTGCCCGGGTGGACCCGCTGGAGCTGAGATTCGAGGTCGATGGTGAAGGGGTGACGGTGCCCCTGAACGATCGTGACCTGCGCCTCGGCCGCGGCGGCGACTGCGAGGTCGTGCTGCCCGATCCCTCCGTCTCCCGCCAGCACGCCCTGCTCACCCGCCGCGGCGGGCGCTGGTGGGTGGTCGACCTCGGCAGCACCAACGGGATCACGGTCAACGGCGAGAGCGTCCGCGAAGCGAGTCTCACCGCCGGCGACCGGCTCTCCGTGGGCAACTTCGAGCTGAGGGTGGCCGTCCCGCCGCCGCCCTCTCCTCCGCCCACCGCCGCCATGTCGAGGGGACTCTCCCTCGACGACAGCGGTCCGGTGCCCCACACCCAGCTGGTGCGGCCTCTGGCCGACGTGATGTCTCAGCTCGGCCTCGAGCAGGGCCAGTGGGCTGCCAAGCGCTCCGAGCTCGACGAGGCCTATGGCAATCGGGTCTTCGGCTACCTCCTGCGCCTGGCCAGCTCCCTCCTGACCGCCGGCTCGGTGGACGAGGTGCTCGCCCGGGTAACCGACCTCGCCTTCGAGGCCCTGCCCGTCCGCCGAGGCTTCATCCTGCTGCTCGACCAGGCCTCCGGTGAGCTGGTCTGCGAGCTCGCCCGCCTCGAGGAGCGCACGGTCTACCGCCCGTCCGAAGCGGTGCCGGTGTCGCGCACCATCCTCAAGCGAGTGCTCGAGGAGAAGGTCGCCCTGATCACCCTCGACGCCAAGAGCGACTCTCGCCTCGAGCACGGCGCTTCGATTCGCATCCACGACATCCGCGCCGCGATGTCCGTGCCCCTGTGCTCCGGGGACCGCATCATCGGCGTGCTGCAGGTGGACTCGCCGCTGTCCCGCGAGGCCTTCTCCGCCCCGGACCTCGACTTCCTGACCGCGCTCGCGAACTACGCCGCCGTGGCCGTCGAGCGGCTGCGCAACCGCGAGGAGGCCGAGCGGGAAGGGCGGCTGCGGCGCTGGCTGGCTCGCTACCACGCGCCGACGGTGATCGAGGCGGTGCTCGGGCTCGAGGGGGGCTCGGAGGAGCTGGCGCGCCTGGTGCCCGCCGAGGTGACCGTGCTCTTCGCCGACCTGGTGGGCTTCTCCCGCCTGGCCGAGGCCCTGGCCCCGGCCGTGGTGGCCGACCTGCTAGCGGAGTTCTTCGATGCCGCGGAGGAGGCGATCTTCTCGTCCGGCGGCACCCTCGACAAGTTCATCGGGGACTGCGTGATGGCCTTCTTCGGAGCGCCCTTCGCCCAGCCCGACCACGCCTCGCGGGCGGTGGCGGCGGCCCTCGGCATCCGGCGAGGACTGGCCCGGATCAACCGTGGCCGGGTCGGTAGGGGCCTGCCGCCGCTTTCGGCGCGCATCGGCCTCCAGAGCGGGCCGGTGGTGGTGGGCGAGGTGGGCAGCTCCCGCCGCGTCGAGTACACGGTGCTGGGCAACACCGTCAACGTCGCCTCGCGCCTGGCCGGCGAGGTGGCGGGGCCGGGGGAGATCGTCCTCGGCGGCGCCACCTGGCGGGGCGTCGAGGGCAGCCTGGCGGTGACGCCGCTGGGGCGGGTGCGCCTCACCGGCCTGTCGCAGGAGGTGGAAGTGGTTCGAGTGGAGGAGGCGGGCCTGGCCTGAGCCCTGGCCATGATCCCCTACGTCCTGGTCACCGGCAACGCCGGCAAGCTCGAGGAGGCGCGCCGCATCCTCGGCCCCTCGCTGGCGGCCGTGGCCCTCGACCTGTCGGAGATCCAGTCTCTCGACCCGAGCGAGATCCTGCGCGCCAAGGCCGAGGAGGCCTGGCGGCGGATCGGCTGCCCAGTGCTGGTGGAGGAGACCAGCCTGGAGCTCGCCGCCCTGGGCGGCTTCCCGGGACCCTTGGTCAAGTGGATGCTCGCCGCCGTGGGCGCGGCGGGGATCTCGCGCACCGCCCTGGCCCTGGGCGACCCCCGCGTCCAGGCCCGCTGCTCGGTGCTCGCCTGGGACGGCGAGCAGGGGCTAGCCGCCGAGGGCCTGGTCGCCGGGCGGCTGGTCTCGCCGCCGCGGGGCGAGGCGGGCTTCGGCTGGGACCCGATCTTCGTCCCCGAGGGGGAGCAGCGGACCTTCGCGGAGCTACCCGCGGCCGTCAAGGACGGCCTCAGCCCCCGCGGCCGGGCATTGCGAGCGCTGGCAGACGCCATCCGCCGGAGATGCCCGTAGGAGCGACGCATGCGTCGCCTGGGCGCGGAGACCGCGCCCCTACAAATTCAGGTCGAACTCGCCGGTGTCGATCCACTCCGTCTTGAGCAGGGTCCAGAAGTCGCGGGCGTGACGGTCGAGGACATACTCGTAGGGCAACCAGCCGAAGCCCTTCTCGCCCCAGTTCTCGCTCCAGGAGTTCTGGATCAGCAGTGCCCCCCTGGTCGCCTCGCCACCCTTGGCCCCGGCCGGGATCTCGATGGTGTCGTCGAAACCCACGCCGACCACCGCGTGGGTGGTGGCGATGGCCTCACCGGGCCCCGGGGTCGAAAGCAGGCCGCCCTTCTTGGCCGTCTCGAGCGCGGACAGGTAGAGGTTGAAGCCGAAGGCGAGGGGGATTTGCGCGGCCAGGTGCAGCTTGATCAGACGCAGCAGGGGCCGAGGGTCCAGCTTGCCGGTGGGATCGTCCAGCCGGTAGTAGGACACCGCTCGATGCTCGTTGGCGAGGGCGTAGACGAAGGGGGAGGGCTCTGCGTCGAGCCGGCCGTCCTGGGCGTTGGGCTTCTTGTAGCTGCCCGCGTCGACGTAGGGCCAGTACTTCTCCGGCGGCACGCCCAACAGTCTCAGGGCGCCCATGGTCTGGCGGATGTGGACGCCGACGTTGCCGTCCTCCTGGAGGAAGTTCTTCGCCACCTTGTGCAGGAAGAGCCGAGAGGCGTCGAAAGGTCTGCCGTGGGCGCGCCGCTGGAAGTAGTCCACCAGCCCGGAGACCACGTGGGCCGAGCAGGTGTTGAAGCCCCCCTGGAAGCGCACCGGCGGGCAGAAGGCGCGTAGGTCGACGGTTGGCGGTAACCGCCGTCGACTGCGTAGATGTTGAGTGAGGTGAGTCCGCGCCAGCATGGGCGCGATGAGGTGATGGTCCGGAGTGCGATCCCGATGATCGGGTTGATCCGGGACCCAGCCCGTTCCGAACAGGAGGTTGGGCGCCATGGGGTGTTCTCTCCCGCTGACCGAAGCCGTGTGATATCAGTAGGAACAGTAAACTCGGATGTCTAGTCCATTGTCGCCGAAAAAAGCCGGTTGACAACCAGAATCATAGCTCGCTATTGTGCTGTCATTTCTTAAAAATCCGGGAGGTTCCATGGCCAAGAAGGCTGCCACCAAGGCATCGGACTACCTGATCAAGCTCTCCAAGGACCCCAGCGCACGCGCCGCCCACAAGCAGGATCCAGCGGCCGCGATGTCGTCTGCAGGTCTCTCCGCCTCGGCCAAGAAGGCCCTCTCCTCGGGCGACCCCGAGAAGATCCGCAAGCACCTGGGCGACGAGGCCCCTCCCGGCTGCATGATCCTGCTCATCTAGAGGGCACCCACCCATGGCCACAGGTTCCCTGGTGGTCGTCGGCACCGGATACATGGTGGCCGGCCAGACCACGGAGGAGGCGCTCGCCCACATCGAAGGGGCGGAGAAGCTCTTCTATCTCGTGCCCGAGCCGGTCACCTGCCGCTGGCTGGACGGCCTCAACCCGACGGCGGAATCCCTCTACGACGCCTACCAGGAGGGCCGGCCTCGCAACGAGTCCTATGCCGAGATGGTCGAGCGCATCCTCGCGCCCGTCCGCCAGGGTCGCCGGGTGTGCGTGGCCCTCTACGGTCACCCCGGGGTCTTCGTCGGCCCCTCGCACACGGCGATCGCCCGAGCGCGGGCGGAAGGTCACGAGGCTTTCATGCTGCCTGGGATCTCGGCGGAGGACTGCCTGGTGGCCGATCTCGGGGTGGACCCCGCCCAGGACGGCTGTCAGAGCTTCGAGGCCACCGATTTCCTGGTCCGCAAGCGCCGCTTCGATCCGCGCAGCTCGCTGATCCTCTGGCAGATCGGCGGCATCGGCGTGCGCACCTTCCACCGCTCCGAGCTGTGGAATCGCGAGGGCCTCGTGGTGCTGGCCGAGCGGTTGCTCGAGGACTATCCCCCCGACCACCCGGTCACCGTCTACGAGGCGGCCCAGCTGCCCGTGGTGGAGCCGAAGAAGGACCGGATCCCGCTCGCCGAGCTGCCCCGGGCGCGGGTGACCCTGATCTCGACCCTCTACGTGCCGCCGGTCGCCAAGGCCGAGGTCGATCCCGCGATGATGGCCCGGCTGGGGCTGGCCTAGGCGCCGTGCCCAAGGAGAGCCGAGACCGGGTTTCACCTTCTCCGGCCTCCCTCACCCTCGTGGGCGTCGGCTACGGCATCGCCGCCCAGGTTACCGAGGAGGCCCGCGCAGCCCTGGTGCACGCCGAGCGCCTGCTCTACCTGGTCACCGACCCGGCCACCGCGGCCTACCTGCATCAGCTCAACCCGGCGGCCGAATCCCTGGCCGGCGAATACGGCGAGGGGGTCGACGGTCGGGCCGCGTCCGCCGCCATGGTCGAGCGTATTCTCTCGGCCGTGCGGGGGGGCGCCCACACCTGTGCCGCCTTCTCGGGGCATCCTTGCCTGTTCTGCGGCCCTACTCTGCCGGCCTACCAGGCGGCGCGGGCGGAGGGCTATCCGGCGCGCATCCTGCCCGGGATCTCCTGTGAGGACCTGCTTTGGGCCGAGCTGGGCGGCGAGGCCCTCGCCGAGCGCGGCCGCCTGCTCTACGAGGCGACCGACTTCCTGATCCGGCCCCGGGCTTTCGACCCCGCCTTGCCGCTGGTGCTGCTGCAAGTGGGGGTGATCGGGCTGCGTGGTTATCGGCGGGAGGTGGCGGCCCATCGTGAAGGAGTGGCGATCTTGACCGAGGTCCTGCTGGCGACCTATCCGCCCACCCATCCGGTGATCGTCTTCGAGGCCTCGCCCTGGCCCCTGGTGCCCTCGCGGGTCGAGCGTCTCGAGCTCGCTCGCCTGGCCGAGGCGGCGATCTCCGTCCAGTCGACCCTGTTGGTCCTGCCCTACCGCGGTTGATCGAGGCCGATGCCCTGGGTGATCCGCTCGAAACGCGGGTCCGAGCGCAGGGGGTCCCAATCCGCCGCCACCGACGACCACAGCAGCATCGGCGAACGCCGCTCGTAGGCCTTCTCGAGCCAGGCCAGGGCGTCCTCGCGCCGGTCGAGGAAGTTGTAGAACCAGGCCACCAGCTCGGGCCGCGGCGTGTCCGTGGCGTCGACGGCTGCGAGCCCCTCGGCGATCGTCTCGAGCCCCGCCCGGTGGCCCCCCTGCCGCCAGGCCACTTCGGCGCGGTCGGCGATGTCCTTGCTGCCGATCAGCGCCAGGTACTGCGCGAAGCTCTGGAAGGCCTCGTCGTACTTTCCTTCCCGCTGCTGCAGCCAGCCGCGGTAGAGGTAGGGGGCAGGGAAGTTGGGGTGGGTCTCCAGGGTCTTGTCGATCTGCCGGCTGGCGTCGTCGTAGCGCCGTGCGAGGTAGAAGTGCGCGCCGAGGTTGGTGTTGATCATCGGCGAAAGAGGGTCGAGCCGCAGCGCCTCGCGCAGCTGCTTCTCGGCTTCGTCGAAACGGCCGGCGCCGGCCAGCCGCGCCCAGTACCAATGATGGGCCGTGGCATAGCTGGGGTCGAGCTCGATGGCGCGCTTGAGCTCACGCTCCGCCGCCTCCCAGTCCCAGTCGGCGTAGAGGTGCACGAAGCCCATCGAGGCGTGGGCCTCGGCGAGGCTGGGGTCCAGCTCGAGGGCCCGTTGGGCCGCGAGCTTGGCACGCGGGTAGCTCTCGCTCGGGCTGTCGTGGGCATAGCCGAGGAGGGCGTAGCTGTCGGCGAGGCCCGAGTAAGCCGGCGCGTAGGTGGGGTCGAAGGAGAGCGCGGCGTTGAAGTGGCCGACGGCCTTCTTCAGGGCCTCCGGATGGCGCTGGTTCCAGTAGAACCGGCCGCGAAGATACTCCTCGAACCCCTGGGGATGGACCTTGCGATCGGTGGGCAAGCGCGAGATCTCCTCTTGGGTGAGCTGGACCCGGATCTCTTTGGCGATGGCCTGCGCCAGCTCGCTCTGCAGGCCGAGGATGTCGGCGAGATCCCGCTCATAGGTCTCGGTCCAGAGATGCTCCTCGGGCTCGGGCTGGATCAGCTCGGTGGTGATGCGCACCCGCTGTCCGGCGCGCTGCACCGAGCCGGAGACCACCATCTCGACCCCCAGCTCCTGGGCGATCTCGGGCAGGGAGAGCTTCGAGCCCTTGAAGCGCATCACCGACTGGCGTGAGATCACCCGCAGTCCGCCGATCCTCGCCAGGGCCGCAATCAGGCTGTCGGTCATGCCGTCGACGAAGTACTCGGCCTCGCCGGTGAAGTTGCCGAGGGGCAGCACGGCGATCGACGGCTTGTCCGGCCGGGAGCCGCCGGCATTCGACCACGGCCAGGCCACGACCAAGACCGCCACGCCGACGGTCGCCACCAGGCCCGCGGCCCCCATCAGCAGTCGGCGCCGAGTCGGCGGGGCCGGAGCCGTGGCGTGGGTGGAGCGGGTGGGGCGAGTCACCGTCGGAGACGGGGCGACCATCTCCTGCTCCACACGCTTCAAGTCGGCGACCAGCTCGGCGGCCGAGGCGTAGCGGTCCACCGGCTCTTTGGCCAGGCAGCGGTCGAGGATCTCGTTCAAGGGCGGCGGCGCCTCGCGCTTCAAGTCGAGCAGGGGCGAGGGCACGTCGCGCAGGATCGACGAGATGACCTGGGCCGAGTTGTCGCCGGCGAAGGGCCGGCGGCCGGTGAGCATCTCGTAGAAGATGATGCCCAGCGAGAAGAGGTCCGAGCGGTGGTCGACCGGCTTGCCCTGCACCTGCTCAGGGGACATGTAGCGCGGCGTGCCGAGGATCACCCCCTCGCGGGTGAGGGAAGGCTCCCAGGGGCCGTCGATGACCGTGCGATCGTCCGGCACCCGCAGCTTGCCGACGCCGAAATCGAGCACCTTCACCCGGCCGTCGCGGCCGAGCATGATGTTGCTCGGCTTGAGGTCGCGGTGGATCACTCCCTGTGCATGGGCCGCGCCGAGGGCGTCGGCGAGGGGGATGGCGACGCGGAAGAACTCCGCCAGGGGGAAGCCCTCGGCCGGCATCGCTTCGCCGAGGGTCTGCCCGTCCACGAACTCCATGGTGAGGAAGCGGTTGCCCTCGGCTTCCTCGATCGAGTAGAGGGTGACGATCGAAGGGTGGTTGAGGGCCGCGATCAGCTTCGCTTCCATCTCGAAGCGCGCCAGCCGCTCGGGGGCCTGGGCCATCGAGGTCGGCAGGACCTTCAGGGCGACGCGCCGGCGCAGGCGGGTGTCCTCGGCGAGGTAGACCTCCCCCATGCCACCTCCCCCCGCCCAGGCGAGGATGCGGTAGTGGCCGAGGACACGGCCGATGAAGGAGTCGTCTGCGTTACCGTTCGACGGCACGGAGGTCGGGATCCCCTGGATGCGAGCGATCGCGTCGCTCTGGGACGTGGTGACCCAGCATGCTAGCCGAGCCGGGCCGCCAAAAGAAGGGGCTGGCTAGCTTTGGGCGGTCCGCTCGACGCGGGCGATGAGCTCCCGGACCTGCCGCTCGAGGCTCGGGAGGTCGCCGCCGTTGTCGATGACCAGGTCGGCGGTGGCCCGGCGCTCGCTTCCCTCCCCCTGGGCGGCCAGGCGGGCCTGGGCGTCGGCCCGGGCCAGCCCTCGCTCCACGGCCCGAGCGAGCCGCAGCTCCGGGGGCGCCTCGACGGTGACCACCAGGTCGAAGTCGGGAGCGTAGCCGGCCTCGACCAGCAGGGTCGCCTCGAGCACGATGGGGCGTTCGGCTGCGCCGGCGAGGGCGGCAAATCGTCGCCGCACCAGGGGATGGACCAGCCCTTCCAGGCGCCTGCGGGCCGCCTCGTCGGTGAAGACCCTGCGGGCGAGGCGGGGGCGGTCGACGGCATTCCGGGCGTCCAGGTACTCGGCGCCGAAGAGCTCAGCCACGCCCTCCGCACCGGCTTCGCCCGGCTCGTACAGCTCGGCGACCAGCCGGTCGGCGTCGACGACCTCGAACCCCGCCTCGGCCAGCAAGCGGGCGACGGTCGACTTGCCGCCGGCGAGCCCACCGGTGAGGCCGATGCGGTAGGCCACGCTCGTCAGGCCGCGGCGCGCCGCCGCTCGGCCGCCTTCAAGGTATTGGAGAGCAGGGTCGCGACGGTCAGGGGGCCGACGCCGCCCGGCACCGGCGTGATCGCCTTGGCGATCGGTGCCACCCGGTGATAGTCGACGTCCCCGGCCAGGGTGTAGCCCCGCTTCTCCCAGCCGGCGAGGCGGCCGGTGTCACCCGGGTAGAGCCGCTCGATCTCCCCGCGATCGGCGAGGCGGCTGACCCCGACGTCGATCACCACCGCTCCGGGCCTGACGTGGTCCGGGCCGATGGCACCGGCGCGGCCGAGCGCGGCCACCAGGATGTCGGCTCGCCGGCAGACGGCCGGCAGGTCGCGGGTGCGCGAGTGGCAGAGGGTGACCGTGGCGTGCTCGGCCAGCAGCAGGGCCGCCATCGGCTTGCCCACGATGTTGCTGCGGCCGACGATCACCGCTTCCTGCCCGGCGATCGGGACGTCGTAGCGCTTGAGCAGCTCGATGACCCCGGTGGGCGTGGCGGGGGTCAGCGCGTCCTCGCCCAGCCACAGCCGGCCGACGTTGACGGCATGGAAGCCGTCGACGTCCTTGTCCGGGTCGATGCGCGCGAGGAGGTCGCGCTCCGGCAGCCCCTTGGGCAGAGGCAGCTGCACCAGGAAGCCGTCGATGGCCGGGTCGGCGTTGAGCTCGTCGATCGCCGCGGCGACCTCTTCGGCCGAGGCGGACGACGGCAAGGTGATGCCTCGACCGTAGAAGCCGGCCTCCTCGCAGGCCTTGACCTTGCTGCCGACGTAGACCTTCGAGGCCGGGTCGTCGCCCACCAGCACCACGGCCAGGCCCGGCCGCGGCAGCCCCGCCTCCTTGAGGCGGGCCGCTGCCAGAGCGACCTCGGCGCGGATCTCGGCCGCGATCTTCACTCCATCGAGGACGATGCTCATCCTTCTCGCTCTCCTTTGCGCGCTGAGTAGAGGCAGACCGTTCCCAGGGTCAGCTCCTCGAAGCGGCCCTCGCCGAGCCCCGCCGCCGCGAGGCGGGCGGTGAAGCTCTCGCGCTGGGGGAACTCCGCCACCGAGGCCGGCAGGTACTGGTAGGCCGAGGCCCGGGGGGACAGCAGCCGGCCGACCGCGGGCAGGATCCGCCGGAAATAGAAGAGGTAGGGGCCGCGCACCAGGGGAGAGCGGGGCAGGGCGAACTCGAGGACCACCAGCCGCCCGCCCGGCACCAGCACCCGCGTCAGCTCGGCCAGGGCGCGGTCGAGGTCGGCGACGTTGCGCAATCCGAAGGAGACCGTGGCGCCGTCGAAGGTGCGGCTCGGGAAGGGCAACCGGAGGGCGTCGGCGGTGGCGAGCGCCGGAGGCGGGGCGAGGCCCTCGGTCTTGCCCCGCGCCAGGGCGACCATGGGCAGGCAGAAGTCTGCGGCCACCACGCGGGCCCCCGAGCGGGCGATCGACACCGCCTGGTCGCCGGTGCCGCAGCAGAGGTCGAGGACCCTCTGGCCCCGGCCGGCCCCCAGCCGGCGGGTCGCCAGCCGCCGCCACCAGACGTCCAGCCAGCCCGAGAGCACGCGGTTGAGCAGGTCGTAGCGGGGTGCCACGCCGGCGAACATGTCGCGGATCCGGGCGCCGCTCTTGTCGAGGTCCACGGTCACGGCGGGTGAGTCTACCGCGGCCTTGACAAGCCCCAGCCACCCGTCTAGGATCTGGACCCTTCGCGCTGCGGAGGGCGGCCCTGCTGTGGTTTGCGGGCGGGGGTGCCGGGCCCGGCGATCTCCTCGGAGAGCAACTCCAGGTGAAGTGAGGTCGGAGGAGGACGGATGAGGAAGACGTACAGTCCCAAGGCGAGCGAGATCGATCGCGACTGGTTGATCGTGGACGCGACGGGCGTGGCGCTCGGTCGACTCTCCACCGAGGTCGCTCGGCGCCTTCGCGGCAAGCACAAGCCCACCTACACCCCCTATGAGGACTGCGGCGACTTCGTGATCGTGGTCAACGCCGAGAAGGTCGTCCTCACCGGGCGCAAAGAAGAGCAGAAGGTCTACTACCGTCACAGTGGTCAGCCCGGCAAGCTGAAGGCCGAGACGGCGGCCCACCGCCGCCAGCGCCGGCCGATGCTGATGGTCGAGGATGCCGTCAAGGGCATGTTGCCCAAGAACCGCCTGGGCCGCCACCTGCTGCGCAAGCTGAAGGTCTACGCCGGTCCGGAGCATCCCCACCAAGCCCAGCAGCCGCAGGCCATCGACCCGGCGACCCTGGGATAACGGGTCAGCCCGGAAGACGAGGAGAGAGCTTTGAACGAGCTTCAGTACTACAGCACGGGACGGCGCAAGACGGCTTCGGCGCGCGTGTTCATGCGACCCGGTTCGGGAACCCTGACGGTCAACCAGTCGGCTCTCGACACCTACTTCCCCAACGAAGTCTTGAAGATGATCATCAAGCAGCCGCTGCTGCTGACCGAGACGGCGGAGAAGTTCGACATCTACGCCACGGTCGAGGGCGGCGGTGCGAGCGGCCAGGCGGGCGCCATCCGTCACGGCATCGCTCGCGCGCTGTGTGTCTACAACTCGGAGCTGCGTGATCGGCTCAAGTCGGCCGGGCTCCTGACCCGCGACCCCCGTAAGAAAGAGCGCAAGAAGTACGGTCAGAAGGGCGCACGGGCTCGCTTCCAGTTCAGCAAGCGGTAGGACCGGTTCACGAGGCAGGAGGCGATCTTGGTCGACATCACCATGCAAGAGCTGCTCGAAGCGGGCGTCCACTTCGGGCACCAGACGCGGCGCTGGAACCCGAAGATGAAGCCCTACATCTTCGGCAAGCGCAACGGCATCTACATCATCGATCTCCAGCGCACCTTGAAGCTCGCCAAGGACGCGCTCGAGTTCATCTTCCAGCTCGGTCTCGACGGCAAGCGCGTGCTCTTCGTCGGCACCAAGCGGCAGGCCCAGGAAGCCATCGCCGAGGAAGCGAAGCGCTGCGGCGGCTTCCACGTCACCCACCGCTGGCTGGGCGGCACGCTCACCAACTTCGTCACCCTGCGCACCTCGATCGAGCGCCTCAAGTCCATCGAGGAGCGCCTGAACGACGTCAGCGCCACGTTGACCAAGAAAGAGCGGCTCCGCCTCGAGCGCGAGCACTCCCGCATGGTGCGCAACCTCGACGGCATCCGCGACATGGAGGAGCTGCCGGACGCCCTCTTCGTCGTCGATCCGAAGAAAGAGGCGATCGCCGTCGCCGAGGCCAACAAGCTCGGGATCGCGGTGATCGCGATCGTCGACACCAACTGCGACCCGGAGCTGGTGGACTACATCATCCCGGGCAACGACGACGCCATCCGCGCCATCCGCCTGTTCAGCGCCAAGGTCGCGGACGCCTACATCGACGGCTCGGGCCAGCTCGAGCGGGACATGGTGGGCGGCGAGAAAGATCGGCCCGTGGCACCCCCGGTCGCTGCGCTCGAAGCTGCAGCGGCGCCCCCGGCTTAACGCGGGCGGGGCGGGCGGCAGAGGGGCCGGCGGGTGAGCCGCCGGCCACAACGTCAAGGTCAGTCGAGGCGGGGCGCCTTCGCCCGTCGAGCCGAGCTGACCTTTTGTTTTGTCCAAACGGAATGAGGAAGAAGGCGGATGAGCATCTCGGCACAAATGGTCAAGGATTTGCGGGAGCGCACTGGCGCCCCGATGATGGATTGCAAGGCCGCTCTCACGGAGTGCGGCGGCGACGCGGAGAAGGCGATCGACATCCTGCGCAAGAAGGGCCTGGCGGCAGCGGCCAAGAAGGCCGGCCGGGTGACGGCGGAGGGAGCCGTGGGCTCCTACATCCACGCCGGCGGCAAGATCGGCGTGCTGGTCGAGGTCAACTGCGAGACCGACTTCGTGGCCCGCACCGACGACTTCCTGGAGCTGGTCAAGGACATCGCCATGCACATCGCGGCCGCGGAGCCCCGCTTCGCCTCTCGCGACGAGGTCAGCCAGGCCGACCTCGACCGCGAGCGCGAGATCTACCGCGACCAGGCCATCGCCGCGGGCAAGCCGGCCAACGTCGTCGACCGCATCGTCGAGGGCAAGATCGAGAAGTTCTACTCCGAGTTCGTGCTCACCGAGCAGCCCTTCGTCAAGGACCCGGACCTGACCGTCGGCCAGCTGATCGCCGCGAAGGTCGGCAGGATCGGTGAGAACATCCGCGTGCGCCGCTTCGCCCGCTACAAGCTCGGTGAGGGAATCGCCCGGCGCGAAGACAACTTTGCCGCCGAGGTGGCGGCGCTCCAGGGCTAGGAGCGGTGGCCGACCAACCCGTCTACCGTCGAGTTCTGCTGAAGCTCTCGGGAGAGGCCTTAATGGGCTCCCAGGGCTTCGGCATCGACGAGGCGGTGGTCGCCAAGATCGCCGACGAGGTGGAGTCCGTCCACGAGCTGGGCGTGCAGATCGCCATCGTCATCGGCGGTGGCAACATCATCCGCGGCCTCGCCGCGAGCCATCGTGGCATCGACCGGGTGACCGGCGACTACATGGGAATGCTCGCCACGGTGATCAACGCCCTGGCCCTGCAGGACGCGCTCGAGAAGAGGGGTCGGGTCACCCGCGTGCAGACGGCGATCGACATCCGCGAGGTCGCCGAGCCGTTCATCCGGAGGCGGGCGATCCGTCACCTCGAGAAAGGGCGGATCGTCATCTTCGCCGCCGGTACCGGCAACCCCTTCTTCACCACCGATTCGGCAGCCGCCCTGCGCGCCAACGAGATGCACGCCGACGTGCTGATCAAGGCGACGCAGGTGGACGGCATCTACACCGGGGATCCGAAGCTCGAACCCGCGGCCACCCTGTTGCGACACCTGACCTACCAGCACGTGCTGGAGAAGAACCTGCGAGTGATGGATGCGGCGGCGATCAGCCTGTGCCGCGACAACCACATCCCCATCGTGGTCTTCGATCTCATGACCCGGGGCAACATCCGCCGCGTGGTCTGCGGCGAGGACGTGGGCTCGAAGGTCTCGGACGACTGACCCCGAGCCTGGGAGAAGGGAGAGCCGATGAAGGAGATCTTCCAAGAAGTCGAGATCCACATGAAGCACGCGGTGGACCACCTTCACCACGAGCTCAAGCACCTGCGCACCGGCCGCGCCTCGATCACGCTGCTGGACGGCGTGCACGTCGACTACTACGGCACGCCGACGCCGCTGAACCAGGTGGCGACCCTCTCGGCCCCCGACGCCGCCATGCTGGTCGCCCAACCTTTCGATCCCGGCCAGATCGCCGCCATCGAGCGCGCCATCATCAAGGCCGATCTGGGGCTGAACCCCAGCAACGACGGCCGCGTGGTGCGCATTCCGGTGCCGCCGCTCACCGAGGAACGGCGCAAGGAGCTGGTCAAGAAGGCTCACGACATCGCCGAGCACGCCCGCAACGGGGTGCGCCAGGCCCGGCGCGACGGCAACGATCACCTGAAGAAGAAGGAGAAGGACAAGGAGATCAGCCAGGACGACGAGCGCCGTGGTTTCGACGAGATCCAGAAGCTCCATGACCGCTACATCGGCGAGGTCAACAGCTCCCTCGAGACCAAGGAGAAGCAGATCCTCTCCAACTGATGAGGATCTTCGGCTTCCATCCCGTCCGTGAGGCCCTGCGCCACCGACCCCAGGAGGTGGCGCGGGTCTACCTCGCTCCCTCCCGGGGCGGCCCCCGCAAGACCGAGATCACCGAGCTCGCCCGTCGCCACGGCGTCGAGCTCGTCGCTTCCCCCCAGGTCTTCGCCGGCCTCGGCGAATCCGTGCACAACGGCTTCGCCGCCGATCTGAACGCCGCCGCCCCGGCCCCTCAGGGCGGCGACGCCGATCTGGTGATCCTGGTCGAGGACGTCCAGGACCCGCGCAACTTGGGCGCTCTCCTGCGGGTCTGCGAGGGGGCCGGCGTCGGCCGGGTGCTGATCCGCGACCGCGGCTCGGCGCCGGTGACCCCCACTGTGGTCAAGACCTCGGCGGGCGCCGCCGAATGGCTGCCGATCGAGCGCATCACCAACACCGCTCACACCATCGCAGAGCTGAAGCAGCAGGGCTACTGGGTCTACGGTCTCGCCGGCGAAGGCGAGTCGCCCTGGAAGCTCGACCTCAAGGGCAAGGTGGTGCTCTGCGTGGGCGGCGAAGCTTCAGGCCTGCGCGACCTCACCCGCAAGCGCTGCGACCGCCTGATCGGCCTGCCCATGCGCGGCCGGGTCGAGTCCCTCAACCTCGCCACCGCCGCCGCCGCCGTGCTCTATGAGGCGGTGCGCCAGCGGGGTGGGTAAGCGACCTTCCCGCCCTCTCCTGCTAGCCTTGCGCGCCATGCCGAGCCTGACCAGCCGTTGCGCCGGGGCGGTGTCGTGGGAGACCGCGGCGCGGGGGGAGCAGTACGCCCGCACCGGACGAGTGAGCCCGCTGCGCCCCAAGGAGGACGAGGCCGGGCTGATGGCCCTGGTGCGGGGCAGCGGGGAGCGGCGCTACCAGGTCCAGGTTCACTGGGACGATGCCGAGGAGCACCACCTGCTCAAGGTCGACTGCGAGTGCCCGGCAGCCGAGCGGGGGCCCTGCAAGCACGTCTGGGCCACGCTGGTGGAGATGGAGCGGCAGGGCCTCGCCGCCCGGGTGCCCGGCACCGGCCGGTTGCGGGTGGAGATGCGCCGGCTGACCCGCCCACCCCGAGCCGGCCTCGGCTCGTCAGGGCCGAAGTCGCCGTCGCCCAGTCGCTGGCGCCAGCAGGTCAGCCGCCTGCGTGACGCCTGGCGCGCCGAGGCCCAGCCGCCGCGGCCAGGCCAGGCGGTGGAGGAGATCTGGCTGCTGGCAGACCCCAGCCAGACCCTGCTCGACGGCTCCCTCAACCTGCGCCTGATGGAACGGCCCTGGCTCAAGAGCAGCCGGCTCGGGCGCTGGCGCAGCTTCCACGTCCAGCCGCACGAGGTCGGCCACTTCCCCCGCGAGGTCCAGGATGCCCTGCACCTGCTGCAGGGCCTGCCCTCGCCGGATGGCTGGAGCTACGCGCCGGCCAGCTCCCCCTACCGGACCTTCAGCGTGGCTCGCGTACCCCCGTCCCTGGTGCCCCTGGTGCTGCCCGTGCTCGGCGCCACGGGCCGTTTCGCCTGGTGGCCGCAGAGCGAAGAGGCCCTGCCCGAGCCGATCCGTTGGGACGACGGCCCGCCCTGGCGGGTGGAGCTGGTGGGGGAGGAGGAGGGCGATGCCGTGCGCCTCACCGGCCGGCTCCAGCGCGACGGAGAGAGCCGGCCCCTCGCCGAGGCGACCGTGCTGCTGCGGGCGGGGGTGGTGTTCTTCGTCCACGAGGCGGCCCGCCTCGACGTGGCGGAGGTCTTCCCCTGGGTGAGCCTGCTGCGCCGCGACGGTGCCATCGAGGTGCCGCGGCCAGAGCTGCGGGAGGCGCTCGAGTCCCTGCTGACCCTGCCCAACACGCCGGCGCTCCAGCTCCCGGAGCCCCTGATGCCCAAGGTCGAGACGGGCAGCGGTCGGCCGGTGCTGACCATCCGCGCCGCCGAGGCCGCGCCCCAGGTGCTGGGCCGATTGAGCTTCGAGTACGGTGGGCAGCGGGTCGAGGGCAGCGACCCGCGCCGGATGCTCCAGGACCCCGAGGGCGGTCACCTGGTGAGACGGGATCTGGCGGCCGAGCGGGAGCAGGCCCGCAGTCTGCGCGCCGAAGGCTGGCAGGGGGCAGGCTCCGAGCTCGCCCTGCCCACCGAGCGCTTCGTCGAGGCCCTGGACCGCCTGCTCGAGCGGGGTGTGCGGGTGGAGGCCGCGGGCCGCCCTCTGCGCTCGCCCGGCCGTGTCGGCCTGTCGGTGTCGAGCGGCCGGAACTGGTTCGACCTCGAGGGCAAGGTGGACTTCGGGGAGGTCTCGGCCAACCTGCCGGAGCTGCTCCAGGCGGTGCGCGAGCGCAGCAGCTTCGTGGTCTTGGGAGACGGCTCCCTCGGCCTGCTGCCGGCCGAGTGGCTGCGCCGCTTCGGGCCCCTGGCGGGGGTGGCCGCGGACGGCGTGGAGGGCCAGGCCCTGCGCTTCGACGCTCACCAAGCCCTGGTGCTCGACGCCCTCCTCGCCGCCGAGCCCGAGGTCGAGGTGGATGCGGTCTTCCGGCGCGCCCGCGAGCGGCTGCGCTCCTTCTCGACGCTCGAGCCCCAGCCGGCGCCCAAGGGCTTCCGCGGCACCCTGCGCCCGTACCAGGAGCTGGGCCTCGCCTGGCTGCGGCTGCTCTCCGAGCTGGGCCTGGGCGGCTGTCTCGCCGACGACATGGGGCTGGGCAAGACGATCCAGGTGCTCGCCTTCCTGCTCGACCGCAAGCGCCGCCGCCAGACCGGTGACCGGCCCAGCCTGCTGGTGGTGCCGGCCAGCCTGGTCGCCAACTGGCAGGCGGAGGCGGCCCGCTTCACCCCTGGTCTGAGCGTGGCGGCCCTGCACGGTGCCGAGCGCCACGGCGTGCTCGAGGGCCTCGATCGCTACGACGTGCTGGTGACCACCTACGCCACCCTGCGCCGGGACCTCGAGGTGCTACGCACCCAAGAGCTCGACGTGCTGGTGCTCGACGAGGCCCAGGCGATCAAGAACGCCGGCTCGCTCACCGCCAAGGCCTGCCGCCTGCTCGCCGCGCGCCAACGCCTGGCCCTGACCGGCACGCCGGTCGAGAACCACCTGGGCGAGCTGTGGTCGATCTTCGAGTTCCTGAACCCCGGCCTGCTGGGCCGGTTGCCGGCCCTGGCCGAGCACGCCGGCAAGAGCCGCCTGCCGCCGGAGGCCCTGGCCACCGTAGCGCAGGCGCTGGGGCCCCTGATCCTGCGCCGCACCAAGGCCCAGGTGCTCGCCGACCTGCCGGAGAAGACCGAGCAGACCCTGCTCTGCGAGCTGGGAGCCACCGAGCGCAAGCGCTACGACCAGCTGCGCCGCTACTACCGGGAGCGCTTGGACCAGACGGTGGCGGCCGTGGGTCTCGGCCGCTCGAAGTTCCTCGTGCTCGAGGCCCTGCTGCGCCTGCGCCAGGCCGCCTGCCACCCGGCCCTGCTCGACCCCAGGAAACGGGGCGAGAAGAGTGCCAAGCTCGAGCTGCTCGGCGAGCGCCTCGACGAGGTGCTCGAGGGGGGCCACAAGGCCCTGGTGTTCTCGCAGTTCGTGGAGCTGCTGACGGTGGTGCGCGAGCGCCTGGACGCCCGCGGCATTCCCTACGAATACCTGGACGGCCGCACCCGCGACCGCCAGGAGCGGGTGGACCGCTTCCAGTCGGACCCCGACTGCCCCCTCTTCCTGATCAGCCTCAAGGCTGGTGGCGTGGGCCTCAACCTGACCGCGGCGAGCCACGTCTTTCTGCTCGACCCCTGGTGGAACCCGGCAGTCGAGACCCAAGCCATCGACCGCACCCACCGCATCGGCCAACGCCGCCCCGTCTTCGCCTACCGCCTGATCGCCCGCGACACGGTGGAGGAGAAGATCCTCGACCTCCAGCAAGAAAAACGCGACCTCGCCGAAGCCATCCTCGGCGGCGACGGGCGGGTGATGAAGCAGCTCACGGCGGAGGATCTGGAGCGGTTGTTGGGGTGAGGGCGAAGGCGTGGACTTCAGACTCTCCGTCGCCAGACCCGCGGGTCGCGGGCCTGATGAACGATCGCCACCACGAGGAGGTTGTCCGCCTGCACTTGGAAGAAGACCGAGTATGGGAAGCGGTGGGTCAAAGCGCGTCGCGTCGAGCCATGGACCTTGGCGAAGGCGAGAGGATTCTCTCGGATGCGATCCAGAGCCTCGTCGACGGCGAGGCGGAAACGCTCTCCAACGGCTCCGGACTGGTCTCGGTACCAGTTGGCCGCTTCGGCCAGGTCCGCTTCCGCCGCTCGCGTGAGCCGGAGACCTCGACTCATCCTCGGTTCGGCCAGATCCGCTCGCGGACCTCTTCCCAGGACGATCCGTCCTCCGGATGGCGCTCCAGATCGGCCAGGCGCTCATCGAGAAGCTGACGCTGCCAGTCGGGTAGGGCGGGTGGTTCCCGCTCCAGGCTCTCCCAGAGCGTCTCGACGAGGTCCATCCGCTCGTCCGGCGGCAGCTCGAGGGCACTACGAGCCAGGTCGGTCTTGGTCATGGCGGCAGTGTACCCGAGTCTGACGGTAGCGGCCTTTGGCTCGGTTCCTGCTCGGCGTGCTCCGCTGTCTTCCGACCGGAGCCCGCGTAGCGGGCGGAGGGATCTCTGAGATGAGGCCAGGAAGCTGAGGGAAGGCCGCAAAACCGTTCGCAGCCACGGCCTACTCTTCCCCGGGAGTCGTCTTCGTCAATATGAAGAGGTTCAACCTTAGGAGCCCGCCCACCGACTGTGTCTGCGGGTGGTCGGGTCCGAGAGTCGCCATGTAGATGTCCCGGGCTCGGCGGAACAAGGGCTCCGATTCTCTCCGCCGATTAGTGGACTGGAGCACTGTAGCGAGGTTGACGAGGTACTGCGCTACGACCGGATGATCCGAACCATAGGCTGCCTCACCGATTTCGAGGGCCCGACGATTCAGGGCTTCTGCCTCCTCGTGGCGGCTCGGCTCTTGAAGCACAGCTGCCAGATTGGTGAGGTCGATCGCCACCTCGGGATGATCCGAGCCGTAGAAACGCTCGTCGATGACCAGGGCTTGGCGCAGAAGCTCCTCCGCTTCCTGCCAGCACTTGGTGTCGTGAAGAACCGTGGCCGAGTTATTGAGGTCTCTCGCCACGCTGGGATGATCTCTCCCGTAGGCAGCCTCGTCGATTTCGAGAGCCCGGCGTAAGAGCGGTTCGGCTTCCTGAAGGCGGTTCGTAGCGCGGAGCAGCGTAGCCAGGTTGTTGAGGCTGATGGCCACGCGGGGATGGTCGGGGCCGTAGGCGAATTCGTCGATGCTCAGGGCGCGGCGCATCAGGGGCTCGGCGTCCTGTAAGCGGTTGGTGTCCTTGAGCAACAGAGCCAGGTTGTTGAGGTCTCTCGCCACGTCCGGATGGTCCGGCCCGTAGGCGGCCTCGTCGATGGCGAGGGCCCTGCGCATGGCAGGTTCTGCCTGAGAGTAGAGGCCCTTGACGTAGAGCAGGTGGGCCAGATTTGCCATCAGCCCGGTTGTTAGCTCTAGCACTGCTTCTCGTTCCGCCAGCTCGATGATTCGCTCGAGATGGCTTCGGAGCAGGTCCCACAAGGGCCAGGTGCGGACATCCCCGGGCTCGTCAGGGGCGTAGCCATCGACGAGCTGCGCTGTCAGTCCGACCCAGGTCGCCCGTGTCTCTGGAGGCACCTGACTCCGCACCACCTCCTGCACCAGCCGATGTACCCGTACGCTGCCGTCCCGCAGGCTGGCGAGGGAGTAGCGGGTGATCTCAGCGAGCGCGGCGAGCACGTCCACCGAGCTTGAAGGGGGATCGACAGCCTGCTCGGAGGCCAACAGGGTGATAGCTCCCTCGATCCGCTCTCCACCCTCTTCGAACAAACCGACAGGGATCGGCTCCGGGGCGAGGTGAGCCATCAGGCGCAGCAGGGCCCGACTCGGCAGGCTCAGCCGTTGGAAGCTGCCGCTCCAGGTGACGGCGAGGGCCAGGGGATAGTCGGTGGTGGCCGGGTCGTACCAGGCCAGCACGGCCTGGCAGTCCCGCTCCCAGTCGGCCAGGTACTGGGCGAAGCCGATGCCACGCACACGTACGTAGGCCGCCGCCTGTTCGAGGGCGAGGGGCAGATGCCCCAGGCGCTCCGCCAGCTGCGCCGCCAGCTGGGCATCATCGCCCCGGTGGCGCCGTCCGTCTTCGCTGGCTTCGAGCAGCAGGGCCACGGAGTCTTCCGGGTGGAGAGTGTCCACGTTCAAGAGAGCCAGCCCGGCCGGCCAGCGCCCGAGCCGGGAGGTCACCAGCACCTGCCCTCCCGGCAAGGTCGTTAGCTCACGAGCCGACTTCTGCGCCTCGTCCGAATCCACGTTGTCGAGGATCAGCAGCCAGCCGGGGTTGCCCCGCAGCCAGCCCCGCACGGCCGCCACCACTTCCTCCTCGGGCTGCCCTTCCAGCTTCAAGTTCAGCAGGTCTGCCCCGGCCAGCCCGGCGAGGGAGCGCTGGAGAGCCTGTGGACTCTCCGCCACGAGGAAGAACAGGGCCCGGTAGCCGCTACCTTGCCGCCAGGCCTGCTCCACGGCCAGGCAAGTCTTGCCGACTCCACCCAGGCCATGCAGCACCAGCACCCGGCCTCCGGAAGCCAGCTGCCCGGCGACCTCGGCGAGCTGCGCCTCGCGCCCCTTGAACAATGAACCGAGAGAGGGGAAGGGGAGGTTGGACAGCGAGGGCAAGCCGGAGGACGACTGCGCGCCGTCCTCCCCCGGCTTCTCCCCGGTCACGCCCCAGACCAGGCGGGCCAGACCTTCTTCGGTAACTCCACCTCGAAGGTCCACCCAGGTGTAGAGCTTGAGGAACTCTTGCAGCTCGATCTGGGCAGGCGCTGTCGGGAGAAGGACCGGGATGACAGCGAGGCTCTCGTCGCGCGTCGCACGATTGAGGAAGACCTCCATCTCGGGCACTCCCCAGGGCCCGAGCCCGTCGGCTCCCACGAACACGGCGACCGCGCGAGACTGCTCGATGGCCTTCTCGAGCTCCTTTTGCCAACGCCGGCCCGGGCGCAGATTCCACTTGTCGAGCCAAACCTCGATCTTGCGAGCCTTCAGCTCCTCGGCGATGGCCTCCACGGCCGGCTTATCGCGGCTGTTGTGGGAGAGGAAAACGTCGAACCCCGTCACCATCCAAGCTCCTTGCGCTGATTGCCCCGGAGCTTACCGCACGTGCTAGCGCAAGGATTCACGGAAGCATGCGGAGTGCTTCATCGCCGGGAGGGGCGGTTGAAGTCACCGCGCTGTTGGCGGCTGCGCGGGCGGTGCTGGAGAACCGCACCTTCGTCCGTCGGAGGTCGGCGGCGTCACCACGCCCCCCGGCAATGACTCGCGCCCTCCTTCAAGTAGAGGTCGATACCCTCGGGGCAGAGCTCCTACAGCTTGCCGTGGGGATCGGCCTCCGTGTTGCAGCTCAAGGCCGCATCGAAACCGAGCTCGTCGAGCCGGAGGCCGCTGCCGATCTCGAAGCGGGCCGAGGGCGGCAGCAGCGCCCTGCCGACGTAGCCTCCGCCGTCCTGCCAGGAGACCCGGGCCGGTCCCCAGATCGTACCGGGGACCCGGAGCCAACCGAAGCGCAGATCCCAGGTCCAACGGCCACAGTGGTAGGTCGCCCAGCCGAACGGCTCGTTCGAGACCCACGTCCAGCCGTAATCAGTGATCACCCAGCGGCCGTCGCTGTACGGGCGCCAGGAGGGGTCCACGTCGCGCGGGAACCAGGTCCAGCCGTGGTCGCGGCTCAGCACCCAGTCGCCGTAGGGCGACAGCTCGTCGTAGAAGAAGCCGACATCGCCTCGCGGCGAGGGCGCGCCATCGTAGCCACGGTCGTAGTCGTGTTCGTCGCTGGACTGCGAACCCGGGGGAGTACCGTGACCCGGGGATTGAGCGTAGACCGCGCACTGGATGCCGGCTGCCAACAGGAGGGCGATGGTTGCCAGTCGAATCGGTAGCATGAAGTACCGTCCTTTCTCGAACGCGCTGCCCGACGCGTCCGCTGATCTCCGATGAGCCTCACGATCAGGAGCTCGTTCAACGGCAAGCCCGATGTCCTCCAGGCTCGTACCTGGAGGAGCTATCTACGCTTTGTGGACGGCGAGAATCTTGGTCACACCGGAGACGGCCTTCGCGGTCCTGGTCGCCACTGCACGTCGATCGGCGGCGAACTCCTCGCCGAACCTGAGCGTGATGACGCCACTGGCGGCCACGGTACCGATCTTGAACCCATCCGAGCCGAGCTTCTTGACCAAGGCGAGGCGAACGCGGGTCGCGAGCACGGCGTCCTTGACTTCGGCCTCGGCCTCACCGACGGCGACGCCGGCCTTGTTGGGATCCGCCACGCTGGCTTCGAGCAGGACGTCGTTCTGCACGCTGCTGACACCGGTAACCGACTTGGCGACCGTCTCGGCGAGCTCGCGGGTCTCGCGCTTCTCGACCGTGCCCTTGAGCGTCAGCGCTCCGGCGTTCGAATCCACCTCCACGCGCATGCTGTCGGTGCCCAGCTGGTTGAGCAGAGCGAGCTTGACCTTCAGGGTGACGGTCCAATCCGCCTGGTTGTCCGCGGCATTCGCCGCGCTTGCACCGACCATGGCCACGCCGAGCAGCCCCGTCATTGCGAGGGTCTTCAGATTCATGAGATGCCGTCCTTTCTGGAACGGCCTCCAACCTACTCCTTCGCCACTCGACCGCTAAGAGCACTTACTACCTGGAAGCGGGACCCCGAGGTGAGTAGAAACCCCTCGATAGAGGTGCCGGCCTCGCCGGGATCCGCCGCGAGCGGCGCTGCCGACGGCGCCGATCCGAGCTCTCGACGATCGAATCGCGCTTCCTGCCGAAGCGCGAGCTCGCCCTCGACCTCGTGCACCTGCTGGGCCGAGACGGCATAATGGCCCGAGAAGATCTCATGAGGAAACCGCGGGCACGTCAGGAAAGGGCGAGCGGTCGCGGCGACGAGGTTGCCGCGTTGCTGGCGGCCGCGCGGGCGGTGCTGGAGAACCGCGCCTTCGACGATGCGGCGAGGGCGGTCGTGAGAGCGTGCAAGGCGATCCTGGGCGCCGACGCCGGCCTCGTCGGAGTGTGCGCGGCAGGTGGCCAGGGACTCGAGATCGCCCATCTCGACCCCGGCAGCCTCGAGCTCGACTCCTCTGCCGACTTTCCCCCGCCGCTCCGCCGTCTGATCACCCGCACATGCAAGTTGGGTCGGATCGTCCTCGCCAACGACCTTGCGAAGGGCGCCGCGCTGCGGACTGCGCTTGGCCGTGACGGCGCTCTGAGAAGCGCGCTTCTGGCACCGATCTTCGTCGCCGGCGAGGTGGCGGGGTTGGTCGGTCTGATCAACAAGGCCGGAGGTTTCTCCGCGGCCGATGCTCGGCTCGCCGAGGTCTTCGCCGAGATGGCGGCCGTGGTGATGCTCAACAGCCGCACCGTCCATTCCGAGCACATGCAGGCATCGACGGTGCGGATGCAGTCGCTCTCACGCCGCCTGGTCGAGGTGCAGGAGAGCGAGCGGCGCCACATCGCCCGCGAGCTCCACGACGAGGCGGGCCAGGCCCTGGTGTCGCTGCGCTTCGGGCTTCGGCGGCTGGAGCGAGACCTCGCCCGCGGGGTCGACGTCACCGGCCGGTTGGCCGAGCTGGTCGAGCGGACGGATGCCGTCATCGACGGCCTGCACCGCCTGGCCGCGGATCTGCGGCCGGCGAGCCTCGATCACCTGGGGCTCGAGGCGGCCCTGCGCCAGTACTCGCGCTCGGCGGCGTCGAAGTTCGACCTGGCGATCCGCTTCAAGGCGCGCGGCTTCAACGGCCAGCGGCTCCCGACCGTCGTGGAGACGGCTCTCTATCGCGTGGTCCAGGAGGCGATGACCAACGTGGTACGCCACGCCCGCGCGACCCGGGTCGACGTGCTGGTGGAGCGTCGTGGCGACCGGGTGATGGTGATGGTCGAGGATGACGGCGTCGGCTTCGAGCCGGACGGCGTCGAGCGAGGGGATCACCTCGGCCTGCTCGGCCTGAGAGAGCGAGCCGAGGCCCTGGGCGGGACCCTGACGTTGGAAAGCGCGCCCGGGGCAGGGACCACGGTGGTGGTGGAGGTGTCGAGTGCCGATTCGCATCCTGATCGCTGACGACCACGCCATCGTCCGTTCCGGCCTCCGGGGGTTGCTCGGAGCCGACCCCGACCTGGAGGTCGTCGGCGAGGCCGAGGACGGCACGGAGGCGCTGCGCCTGGCCGAGACGCTGCACCCCGACATGGTCCTCCTCGACATCACCATGCCCCCTGGGAACGGCATCGAGACGGCGAAGCGCCTGAAGGAGGAGCACCCCGAGCTCATCGTGCTCTTCCTCACCATGCACGAGGACGAGAGCCTGCTGCACGAAGCGCTACGGGCAGGTGCCGCCGGCTACGTGATCAAGCGGGCCGAGGAGCCCGAGGTCATCCAGGCGATCCATGCGGCGAGCCGGGGCGACATCTACGTGCACCCCGCCATGACCCGCGCGCTGCTGCAGCAGCCCGTCACCACGGAGCACCGGCGCGGCTCGCCCGCGGAAGCGCTGACCCCTCGCGAGCTCGACGTCTTGCGCCTGCTCGTCAAGGGCAACACCAACCGGCAGATCGGCGGCCTGCTGGGCCTCTCGGTGCGCACGGTCGAAAACCACCGTGCCAACCTGATGGGCAAGCTCGGGCTGGTCAGCCGGGTCGAGCTGGTGAACTACGCCGAGGAGAACAACCTGCTGTAGGGGGGCCAGACGAGGAGGCCGCAGGCCCATCGCCCGCGCTGGCTCAGAGCTCCGAGAGCTGCACCAGCTGCTTGCCCTGGCTCTTCCCCTGCAACATGCCGATGAAGGCTTGCGGCGCGGCTTCGATGCCCTGGGCGACGTCCTCCCGGTACTTCAGCTGCCCCTGCTTCAGCCAGCGGGCCAGCTGCGCGAGGCCTTCGGGGAACCGCTCGGTGTAGCCGGAGACCAGGAAACCCTGCACCTTGGCCTGCTTGACGATCAGCTGACCCAGCCAGCGAGGCCCGAGCTCGGGCTCCAGGAGGTTGTACTGCGACGTCTGGGCGCAGACGGAGACCCGCGCCCCGGCGTTGATCCGTCGCAGGACGGCATCGGTGAGGGCCCCGCCCACGTTGTCGAAGTAGATGTCGATGCCGCCGGGGCAGAGCTCGTCGAGCCGGCCCTGGAGATCCACCTCCGGGTCGTAGCTGAACGCCGCGTCGAAGCCGAGCTCGTCGAGCAACCACGCGGTCTTGGCTTCGGAGCCCGCCACTCCCACGACGCGACAGCCCCGGATCCTGGCGATCTGACCGGCGACCATGCCGACCGCGCCGGCCGCCCCGGACACCACGACGGTCTCCCCCGGCCGCGGATCGCAGACGTCCAGCAGGCCGAAGAACGCCGTCAGCCCTGGCCGGCCGAGCACTCCGAGGGCCGTCGAGATGGGCGCGAGGCTGGGATCGATCTTCCTCAGCTCGCGCCCGACCGCGACGGCGTACTCCTGCCAGCCCAAAGGACCTTCGACGGCATCCCCGGCCCGAAGCTCCGGATCCTCGGACTCGACCACGAAGGCGACCGCTCCACCGGTCATGACCTCCCCGATCGCGACCGGCCGGACCGAGGTCTCACCATCGCTCATCCGTCCTCGCAGGTAGGGATCGAGCGACAGGTAGACCGATCGAACCAGCACCTGGCCGGCGGCCGGGGAGGGCACCGGAGAGTAGACCAGGTGGAAGTCGGAGACCTTGGGGAAGCCCACCGGTCGCGCAGCCAGAGTGATCTGCCGGTTCACCGTCGCCATGGGCTCGAGCGTCCTACTTCTTGTCGACGGAGACGACCTTGGTGACACCGTCGACGGCCTTGACGATCCGGGTCGCCTCGTAGCGCCGCGCGGCGGCGAAGTCGCGCTCGAACTCCAGGGTCACCACGCCGTTGGCGGCTTCGGTGCCGATCCGGAATCCATCCGAGCCCATCTTGTCGACCAGCGCGAGTCGGATCTTGGTCTCGAGAACGGCGTCCTTGACCTCGGCCTCGGCTTCGGCGGCCGCGGCGCCGGCCTTGCCGGGGCTCGCTTCGCTGGTTTCGAGGTGGAGGTCGTTCCTCACGCTCTTCACGCCGGTGACCGACTTGGCGATCGTCTCGGCGAGCTCACGGGTCTCGCGCTTGCCGACCGTGCCGTGGAGAGTCACGGCTCCAGCGGTGGAGTCGACATCCACGTGCAGACTGTCGACGCCCAGCTTGTTGAGCAGAGCGAGCTTGACGTTCAGGGTGGTGAGCCAATCCGCTTGGTCGTCCGAAGCGTTCAGAGCGTTCCCAGCGATCAGCACCGCGGCGATCAGCACCATCGTTGCGAATGTTTTCTGTCTCATGAGATACCGTCCTTTCTGTCTCGATCTCCAACCTATGCTCTCGGTCTTCGCAGCGGGAAGAGCACTTACTACCCAGGAGCAGGACCGCGACCTAGGTAGAAACCACCCCTCGGGCAGTCGATCTCGAGCCGGCGCCGAGCACCACCCTCACTCGATGCGCCCGGCCGTCGTCCGCGAGCGGGATCGCCGCCGGGTCCGCTGCCGAACGAGCGATTTCCTGCCCGTCCAGCTCCACGCGCGCCACGCCCCGGCAACGCCGCTTCGGGTTCTCCACGACGATCGTGTAGGGCGTTGTCCCGAAGCGCCATTCGATGGTGAAGGTCGGCCACGACGACGGGATGCACGGGTTGAGCGTGAAGAACGCGCCGCGCCGCTCGAGCCCGAGGATCCCCTCCAGCGCCACCCGGTACAGCCAGCCGGCCGAGCCGGTGTACCAGGTCCAGCCGCCGCGCCCCCGGTGCGCCGGGTGGTCGTAGACGTCTCCCGCCACGGCATAGGGCTCGGTCATGTACCGCTCGACCTGCCTCGCCGTTCGCGAGTGGTTGATCGGGTTGAGCATGTGGAAGAGCTCCACCGCCTCGTCGCCGCTGCCCAGCCGCGCGAGCGCGAGCACTACCCACGCCGCCGCGTGGGTGTACTGCCCGCCGTTCTCGCGGATCCCCGGGATGTAGCCCTTGATGTATCCCGGGTCGAGGGCCGTGCGATCGAAGGGCGGCGAGAGGAGCAGGATGACCCCCGAGCCGCGCCGGACCAGGTGGGCGCGCACGGCGTCCATGGCGCGCTCGGCCCGCTTGCCGCGCGCGGCGCCCGACAGCACGGCCCACGACTGGGCCACCGAGTCGATCTTGCCTTCGTCGTTTTGGGACGACCCCAGCGGCGTGCCGTCGTCGAAGTAGGCGCGGCGGTACCACTCACCGTCCCAACTCTGCTCCAGCATGGTCCCCAGACGCTCGCGCTCGGCCCGGTAGCGGGCCGCTCGGGGCCCATCGCCCCGCTCCTCGCACCAGGGGGCAAAGGTTCCCAGGACGCTGTGGAGGAACCAGCCGACGAAGATGCTCTCCCCGCGACCTTCGGGGCCGACGTTGCTGAAGCCGTCGTTCCAGTCACAGCTCCCGATCAGCGGCAGGCCGTGCGGGCCGACGGTGAGCGCGCGATCCACGGCGCGGACCCCGTGCTCGAACAGAGTGCCCGTCTGGTTGGAGATGGCCGGGACGCCGTACGTCTCCGGCTCTCCAGGCGGGACGGCGGGCCCTTCGAGGTAGGGCACCCGCTCGTCGAGGACGTCGCGGTCTCCCGTGGCCTTGACGTACTCGGCGGCCGCGTAAGGGAGCCACAGCAGATCGTCCGAGCAGCGCGTCCGGATGCCCTGGCCGCCCTTGCCACGCTCGTCGGGCGCGATCCACCAGTGCTGGACGTCCCCCTCCACGAACTGGCGCGCCGCCGCTCGCAGGAGGTGCTCGCGGGTGAGGTCCGGGCGCGTCAGCAGCAAGGCCAGAACGTCCTGGAGCTGGTCGCGGAAGCCGTACGCACCGCTCGGCTGGGAGTAGCCGGAGCGCGCCCACAGGCGGCACGCCAGGTCCTGATAGAGCAGCCAGCGGTTGACCAGGAGGTCGAAGGAGTCGTCCGGAGTGGTCACCCGCACGGCGCCCAGCGTGTCATCCCAGAACGCCTCCACCCCGGCGAGCTCGGCTGTGGCGACTGCCGCAGCGTCCTCGCCCGCGAAACGCCGGAGCAGGGCACCGGCCTCCGCGGCGTCCCGCCCCTGCCCGAGCAGGAACACCACGCGTCGCGTCGCGCCGGGCTCGAGGTCCACGGCCACCTGCAACGCGGCGCACGGGTCGAGGCCGGCTCCGAACCGGTTCGACAGCCGCGGCCGGCCGAGCGCGGCCGCCCGTGAGAGGGAGCCGTTGCGGCCGAGAAATTCCAGGCGGTCGCCGGTGGCGGAGAGCAGCGGCTCGCCGGCGGCGGCGAAGGCCACGCGCTCCCTCTCCTGGCCGTACAGGTCGCGAGCCAGGATCGCGCCGGTCTCGCCGTCGAGCTCGGTGGTGACGAACCGCGGGCCTCCCGCCAGGGGTGGGCCGAGCAGCCACTCGGCGTAGCAGAAGAGGGTCAGGCGACGCGGCCGATCGGAGTGGTTCGTCAAGGTCAGGAGGGACAGCTTCACGGGCTCGTCCCGCGCCACGAAGACCGCCAGCTCCAGCCCGATGTCGCCCGCGGCGCGGGCGAACCGCGTCACTCCCGCCGCGTGGCGCACCACCCAGCGCGGCGAGCGCGGGGTGCGCCGCAGGGGCGCCGGGGTGGCTCCCCACAGGGCGCCGTCCTCCTCGTCGCGAACGAAGATCGCCTCGGCGGTCGGGTCGGTGACCGGGTCGTTGGCGAACGGCGTGAGGCGGTTCTCGCGACTGTTCTCGCACCAGGTGTGGGCCGCCCCGGAGGTGGTGACGATGCTGCCGAAGCGTGGGTTGGCGAGCACGTTGATCCAGGGCAGCGGCGTCTCCCGCTCGCCCTCGAGGACGACCACGTACTCGCGGCCGTCCCGCGTGAAGCCGCCGAGCCCATTGTCGAGCAGCCGCTCGGGTGGCTCCGGCTGCGCACTCGCTCGCGCCGCCTCGGGGGCCACGTCGGCGGGCACCTCGGCGAGCGGCAGGGGGGGCTCGGTCTCCGTACGGTCGAGCTGGCCTTCCAGGGTGCCGCGGTGCCCGGAGAGGACGGCCCGGGAGACCGCGCTCAGCAGCACCCTCTCGGCCTCCGAGAGGGACTCGGCCTGGAGCAGGAACACGCTACCGGGCTGAGCCCTCCAAGCGCTCCAGGGGCCGCCTTCGACCAGCTGCGTGAGCTGCTGGCTCATCTCCTCGCGGTAGCTGGTCGAGTGCTCGTTGAGGATCACGGCGTCTGCCTTCAAGCCCTTCAGGCGCCAGTGCTCGTGGGCGGTCAGGACCTCGCGGACGAGCTGCAGGTGCTCCGGCTCCTCCACCCGGACGAGGACGATCGGCAGATCGCCCGAGATGCCGAACCTCCAGAGCCCGTCCTGCCCGAGGGTGTTGCTCGCCAGGGTCTCGGCATCGGCCCGCAGGGACGCGTCGGAGAAGAAGACTCGGGAGCCGAGCTGTTCGGAGAGCTGGGCCTGTTCGAGGGAGATGTCCAGATGACGCAGGGACACCTGGGCCTGGGTGTAGGCCAGGGCGAAGGCGCGGGCGGCGACGCCGTGGTCGTGGTACTTCTGGGCACAGGCGCGGGCGGCGGCCTCGTCGTCGGCGACGCCGGTGGTGAACGAGACCCGGGCGAACCCCCCGGGCGCCAGGCGCAGCCGGGTCCGCAGGGAGAGGATCGGGTCGAGCACCGCGCCGATCGTCCCCGACAGCGCCCGCCCGTCCATGGCCTTGGGATCGTCGGGGCCGCGCCCGCGCCCGAGGAAGCGCATGCGGTCGGTCTCCCACTCGACTTGCGCCTGGGACGGTCCCTGGATGGAGAGGACGTGGAAGCCGACCAGCGCCGGGTCGCGCGAGGAGCGGGGCCGGCGCCGTGCCAGGAGCGCCGTGTCCTCGGCGAGCCACTCGGTTTCGACGAAGAGCTTGCCGAACGCGGGATGGGCGACGTCCTCGGCGATGGTGCCCAGGCCCAGCTCGACGTAGCTGGTCAGCTCGATCTCGCGCGGGCGGTCGCTGCGATTGGTCAACGAGACACGCCGCACCTCGGCGTCGTCCCCGGGTGAGACGGCGACCTCGAGACGTGTGGCCAGCTCGTAGTCGAGCCGCTCGAAGGTCGCCTTCTCGGCCAGGAACTCCACCAGGTAGCTGTCGGGCTCCTTGACCGTGGGCTGGTAGGCCGCGGACCAGACCGCCCCGGTGTGGACGTCGCGCAGGTAGACGAAGTGGCTGCCGGGGTCGCGGGTGCGGTCCTCCCGCCAGCGCGTGACGGTGCGGCCCCGGCAGAAGCTGGTGCCGCCGCCGCCGTTGGTGACGATCGCGACGTAGCTGCCGTTCGAGAGAATCTGCGCCCGCGGGTAGGGCGAGTGGGGCGAGCGGTAGCGGCGGGGGGCACGGACCAACGCAGGCGGCGCGACCCGGCTCTCCTCGGCCGGATGCGCTTCGATCAGGGGCGCCTCGCGGGGGATCCGCTCCTGCAGGAGCAGCTCGGTCGCCTGGCTCCGCGGATCCGCATGGAACCGCTCGACCATCCGGTCGCCCAGGACGACGTTGGCGATGGCGACCAGCGTCATGCCCTGGTGGTGTGCCATGTGGGTCTTCACGATGACCCCCGGACCGGGTCGCGTGGGCGAAGAGTCGCCGTCCTCGTGCGGCTTGCGGGCCGTGTAGTCGATCGCCTCGTAGTAGCCGAGCGGCCCCTCGGCCCCCTCCTCGGCCAGGCGGCGCAGGTTCCGTACCGCCTCGGCCGGCTCCAGGAGGGCGGCCAAGACGGTCGCGTAGGGAGCGATGACGAGCTCGTCCGCCAGCCCTCGTTTCAAGCCGAGGCCCGGGACGCCGAACACCTTGTACTGGTAGTTGCCGGGCCGGTCGACCAGGTCGTAGGCGGACTCGGAGATCCCCCACGGCACGTGCTGCTCGCGGCCGTAGCGGATCTGCCTGCGGACGACCATGCGGCAACTCTGGTCGAGCAGGGTCCCCGGATAGGTCTTCATCAAGAGCAGCGGCATCAGGTACTCGAACATCGTCGCGCTCCACGAGACCAGCGTCGGGACGCCATCCACGCTGACCACCAGCCTCCCGAGGTGGAACCAGTGGCTCTGCGGGACGTCGCCCTTGGCGATGGCGAAGAAGCTCGCCAGGCGCGACTCCGAGGCCAGGAGGTCGTAGTAGGAGCCGTCCACCCGCCCCGGCCCGGTGGCGTCGGCCAGGCGATAGCCGATCGAGAAGAGCTGCCGCCGGCGGTCGTAGAGGAAATCGAAGCTCATGCCGTCCGCCAGGGCCATCGCGCGATGGGCGAGCTCGGCGAGCCGCGAGGCCAAGCCCGGCCGCGACACGGCCAGTTGGCGGCAACCTTCCGCGAGCGCAACGAGGGCCCCCGCGAGGTTGCCGCTGTCCACCGTCGACACGTAGCGCGGCAGGAGCGGCGAGAGGTTCTGGGTGTCGTACCAGTTCAACAGGTGCCCCTCGTGGCGCTCCAGCCCTTCGACCGTGGTCAGCGTCCGGTCGAGCCTCTCGACCATCGCCTCCGCCGTCAGCAGTCCCAGATCGTGCGCCGCGAGGGTGGAGAGCAGGCCCATGCCCACGTTGGTCGGTGAGGTGCGGTGCGCCACCCTCGGCGTCCGATCGTCCTGGACGTTGTCGGGGGGCAGCCAATGGTCCTCGGGGCCGGCCAGCGTCTCGAAGTAGAGCCAGGTCTTTCGCGCCACCTCGAGCAGGAGGTCACGGTCCGCCGGCGCCAGCTCCGGCCGGCGTGCCGCGATGGGCCGGCTGAGCCGGTAGGCGAAGGCGGGCGCCGCCGCCCACGAGGCGAGGAACGGCAGGGCGAGCGGCAGAGCCCCGGGCCGCGTGGCCCAGGTCGCGGCGAAGAGGGCCAAGGCCAGGACCGGGCTCGCGGCCATCTCGGCGAGGAAGGATCGCAGCCCGTGCCGCAGGAGGCCGGCGGCCCGTGCCCCCTGCGCGGCCGCCGTCTCCCAGTCGAGCAGGTGGCGCTTGGTGATCACCAGCCGGACCAGCGTCAGGGCGATGGACTGCACCATCGCCCAGGCGTGGAAAGGGAGGAAGAGCAGGGTCAAGAGAGCCTGCCCCGAGGTGGTGGTCAGCTCCGCCGCGAGACCGCGGAGGTGAAGGCGAGCCGGCTCCCGCTCGGGGCGCCGCTCGACGAGCTGGAACAGGGAGGCCAGGAAAGGAAAGGCGAGGACCGAGAGGCCGCCGAGGGTCCAGACCAGGGGGCTCCCCGGCAGCAGGGTCCAAGCGGCGCCGAAGAAGACGAGCAGCGAAGGCGGCACCAGACTGCGGCGCAGGTTGTCGAGGATCTTCCAGCGGCTGATCCACGGCAGGCGGTTCCTCGCCCAGCCTTCGGCGGTCGGCACCACCGGGAGGAGCCACGGGAGGAGCTGCCAATCGCCCCGCACCCAGCGGTCTTGCCGTCGCGCATGGGCGAGGAAGTTGGCGGGGTAGTCGTCCACCACCTCGACGTCCGAAACCAGCGCGGTGCGGGCGTACAGTCCCTCGAAGAGGTCGTGCGACAGCAGCGCGTTCTCGGGGGCGCGCCCATCGACCGCCTGCTGGAAGGCGTCGACGTCGTACAGCCCCTTGCCGGTGAAGATCCCCTCGCCGAAGAGGTCCTGGTAGGTGTCCGAGACCGCCGTCGTGTAGGGATCGACGCCGGTGTGCCCGGCGTACACCCGGGCGAAGAGGGACCCGGTAGCGCTCGTCAGGTTGACGCTCACGCGCGGCTGGAGGATGCCGTAGCCCTCCGTGACCCGGCGCAGGACGGGGTCGACGACGGGCCGGTTGAGCGGGTGCGAGAGGATCCCGACCAGCGTCCTCGCGACGCCCCTCGGCAGTCGCGTGTCGGCATCCAAGGTGAGCACGTAGCACACCGAGGGGAGGATCGAGAGGTCGCCGACCTTGACGCCGTAGCTGGTGTCGCCGGAGGAGCGCAGCAGCCGGTTGAGCTCCTCGATCTTGCCCCGTTTGCGCTCCCAGCCCATGAAGGCGTCCTGCCGCGGGTTCCACCGGCGCTCCCGGTGGAAGAGGAAGAAACGGTCGCTGCCATCGCCCCGATGCCGGCGATTGAGCGCCTCGATCCCGGCCACCGCCGCGCTCAGGATCTCCTGGTCGCCGGCGACCGAGGGCGTCTGGGCGTCCTTGAAGTCGCTCAGGACGGCGAAGTGAATCCGGGGGTCGAGGTTGCCGAGCGCCTGCACCTCCAGGTGCGCCAGGAGCCGCTCGACCTCCTCCACGCTGCCGAAGAGCACGGGCACGACCACCATCGTACGGGCGTTCTCGGGGATTCCCTCGGCGAAGTCGAGGCGGGGGAGCCGGTGCGGCGGCACGAGCGAGGCCACGATGCGCTGGACGACGAGCACGGCCAGCTCGCTCGCGGGGAGCAGCGCCAGGAGGGCCGCCGCCATCGCAGCGCCGTCGCTGCCCGCGGAAACGGCGTAGGAAGAAGCAGCGAACACGCCGAGGCCGGTCAGCAGAGCGATGCCGCCGAGGTAGACCGCGGTGGCCTGGGCGGAGGTCCAGCGGCGGAGCCGGTCGGCGAGGCGCGGGCGGTAGGCCACGTCGATCTCGAGGCCACGCAAGCCCGGGCCGATCAGGTGGTAGCCGACGTGCGCCGCCCGGGCGCCGATTCCCTCGCGCTCCGCGGCCCGGCGGGCGCTCTCGACGGTGCGCAGGGCGACGCGCAGCTGCGCCTCGCCGGTCAGCTCGGCGAGCTTCTCCACGGCGTGGCGGTAGCGGTCCCGGCTGGCGAAGTCCATCCGTGGGTAGGCACCGGCCGGATCCCGTCGCAGTACCACCTCCACCGGGCTGACCAGCTCGACGAAGCGGCTCCAGTCGTGCGTCGCGCAGAACCGCAGGCTGGTCACGGTGTTGCCGGTCGACACTTGATCGGTGGCCTGGCGCTGATTCTCGGAGCGCAGCGCATCCTCGGTCGTCGTGCCGTTCGCGGCCAGCGCCTGCTCCACCGCCGCGGCGAGGAGGGAGACCCGGGGGTCGTGCTCCCGCAGCCGCTGGCGCAGCTGCGCCACGAAGGCGCTCGGCAGCGGCTCCGGCAGAGGGCCGGGAGGCTCGCCGTTCTCCAACCGGGCGAAAGCGCGATCCGCCTCCAGGCGCGCCGCCCGCCCGGCGAGGATCCCGTCGGCCAGCAGCCGCAAGTTCTCGAGGAGCGCCAGCTTGAGCATGCTGGGTAGCGCCCAGAGCTCACCGATGGTCAGCGGCGCGATGGTCTGGAAGGCGAGGACGAAACGGGTGAGCCGCTCCGCGTCGAGGCGACCGTCGCCGTGCCGGATCAGCTCGCGCGCCATCTCGTGGATGCGGGCCTTGCCCGCGAGCTCGCGGGCCGCGAGCCTCGGCAGGGTGCGGTAGTAGCGGACGGGGAGGTCCCGCCGCACGGCGCGGGCCTCCGACTCGACGAGGTGGAAGTTGTCGAGGAGCCATTCGGCGGCCGGAGGCACGGCGAGGCCCCGGTGGACGTCGTCCGCGAGGAAGCGGTAGGCCGAGGTGAGGACGCGGAAGTTGTCGCCCAGCCGAGGCAGCACGTCATGACGGCGGCGACGCGAAGCCGGCATCAGGGTGAAGACGGCGGCGAGGGTCTTCGCCCGCTCCTCGAGGCCCTCGAGGCTCAGCACCTCGCCCCTGAGAGGCGTGGCTTCTTCGGGACGGCGACGTCCGAACAGGGATCACCTCCTAGGTGGTCTGAAACGTCTCGCCGGGGCTGCCGGCGGGACGCCTTTCGAGGCTAGTGCCCGGATCCCCAGCCGAGAAGAGCACTTACTACCCAGGAGCCGGATCGCGGTGTGGGTAGAAACTACCGCTCCGGCGGATCTCTCCCAAGCACCAGGAGGCGTCCTACCGGGGCTCGGCGCAGAGGAACACGGCGCCCAGGGTGGGCACCTGTGCGAGATCTCCCGGAGCCACCTCACGGAAGGCGAAGTCCTCGGAGTGAGCCGGGAGGGGAAAGGGCTCGAGAAGTCGGGCTCTTTGCCATCGACAGGCAGGTGCTGGAAGCACCGCACCGAGGCAAAGTGGCTGTCCAGCCGAGCCCGCCACTCGTCGACGAAGAGATTCGAACGATGGAAGGGGTTGCGTTGGTTCTCGGCGAGGGATCGTTCGTCGGTGATCGGCGGCACGACCATCAAAAAGAGCCCTCGGGGGGCGAGTTGGCCCACGATGCCGGTGAGGGCATCCTCCACCCTCTCGAGGTGCTCGATGACATTGGAGCTGAAAATCAGGTCGAACGTCCCGAGGTCGGTGGGGAGATCCTGGGCGTCCGCGACCCAATAGGTGAGCGCCGCTCTCTCGAAGCGACGCCGGGCGAAGCGGACAGCTCGGGCATCGAGATCCACCCCGACCACTTCGCGGGCCCCCGCCTCGAGCAGATGGGCGGAGCGATAGCCGGTGCCGCAGCCGAGGTCGAGCACTCGCCGACCGCGAGCGTGCTGTCCGCCGAAGCAGTAGATCGAGAGATGGGCGACGAAGAGGTCGTTCGCTTCGAGGGGCGAGATGCTCTCGGCGCGAACTCTCAAGCCATGCCACCCGCGCAGCCAGGCGT
>JBIOYC010000054.1:0-10788 GCA_044869955.1 Thermoanaerobaculia bacterium
GGCTCGATGGCGAGAGCGCCAGCTCTTGCCCTTCCTCGCTCGAGAAGCGCACGACACCAACCGCAATCGAGTGGCACTTCTGCAAGCAGCCGGGCTGCTGGCTCACCCTTAACCGATCACGGATGCACCACCGATCACCTCGGCACTCCGGTGATGCTGACGGATGCTGCCGGCGTGAGGCTGTGGTCCGCGGGGTTTGAGCCCTTCGGCGCGGACTACGGCGGCGCCGGTGCTCGGAACCTGTTCTTGCGGTTCCCTGGGCAGTGGGACGAAGACGTGTGGGACGAGGCGAGCGCGGGGGCGGGGGTGTATCAGAATGTGCATCGGTGGTACTTGTTCGGAGATGGGAGGTACGGGCGGGTGGATCCGCTGGGGCTACGAGCTGGACCTAACCTGTTCGCTTACGCGAAGAGTTCGCCGGTTCTGCGCAGGGACGCTCTAGGCCTCCGAGTGCAGGTGTGCTGTGCACCAGCAGAAATTGCTTTCGGTCTCGTTGATCATTGCTGGTTCAAGACGGACACAATCGAAGCCGGAGTTGGCAATCAAGGGGGCAACATCCCCGGCGATCGCTGCGACCTGCCGTATATCGCGCGCACTCAGGTAGTAAGCCATAGGGGTGCATCGGCGACTCGGGCCGGTGCCAACTGTCGCGATATCCCAGGCGTTGACGAGCCGTGTGTTAACCGCGCCATACAACTAGACGAGAATGGGCTAGGAGCGGATACAGGCAGGTTTACTGCTACCAACAACAGCCAGACCTTTGTGGCTGACGTCCTCAGGCGCTGCCGTTCCTGCAAGATCCCGGACCCGTTGCCCCTGAGGTCGCACCCTCCATGCACCGGTTTTGGGTGTTTGGCGAACAGATAGCCAGGATGAACCATGAGAAAGGGTCGCGTTTTGCTCTGTGCATCACTTGTCTCGCTAGGATCTACTGCGTTCCTGTTCTTGTGGAGCATCTCCTCCGCGCAGCTTCGGTTCATGCGCTGTCCTGAGGGATACGCTCTGTTCGCGGACAACGCGGAGTGTCGGCTCCCGGCAGCCTTGCAACTCCTTTGGATTGACACACTTGCTCTCACGGCTCTGTTCGGACTCCTTGGTCTCCGGAGCATACGTCCCATGAGGGGGCCGGCAGTGGATTGACGCGCACTCGCTCCGCTCCGGTGAGTTCCCTCGCCCCATGGCTCCGGCAGGTCCGCGTTCGGGCAACTGGAGTCGTCCTAGAGAGCAGAATCCGGGATGTCATGAAGGAGGGAACCTCGGGGCAGGAGAACGGCGATTGGCCCAGCGCAAGAGACCGGTATAGCGACTGGAACGCAGCTCAATGCTCACGGAAACTGGACAGGCGCTTGCTAGCAATGGTTTCTAGAGATCTTTCGACCTCCCACCGGAGCTTGGACCTGAGTATCGGCCTGACCGAGACCCGCACCTACGACCGCCGCTACGCACCCGATCACGTGACGGTGAAGCAGGGCACCACCACCCGCTTCGACTGGGACTACACCACCGACGACGTGGGCACCGCCACCCAGATCCAGCAGCTCCAACCCACGCCTGCAAGCACCAAGACCTTCGCCCGCCGGGACGTGCACTACTGCTCAACCTCGGCTTCCGGGCGGGGGCGCCGTGTCACTTCCCCGAGATCCTTCGCTGGCGCTCAGGATGACAACTTCGCCGTTTCTCGATCCTCCTGCCGACTCTCCTTCCCCTACGGCACGACCACGCTCCAAGCCGAGGTGTTGCCGCTTTCGAAGCCATCCGCGAACAGGGCCGCGACGGCGGTGCCGATGATCGCCACCGGCATGTGGGTCTCCGGCACACCGGCGTCGTTGGGTGTCAGCACCAGCTGGCCGAACTGGTAGCTGCCCAGGGGCAGCAGATAGCTCACTGAGACGTTCACCGTGATCACCTGCGTGGCGCCCGCGGCGAGGGTGAAACTCGAGGGGGTGCTGCGGATGGCGAGGCCGAGGGGCCCGGTCTTCGACGCCGTCCAGGTCAGGCTCGAGCTGGTGGCGTTCTCCACCGTGCGGGTGAACGAGCAGGTCCCGGCGCAGGCGCTGTGGTTGAGGCTCGGGATGTTGAGCGTGCGGGGATCGCCGCCCATTCCCGGATCGGCCGCGAGGTAGTTGGCCTCCGTCTCGTCGAGGATCAGCCCGGCGCGCCCGGCACGGCTGAGCTCCACCCGCCCGGCCCCGATGTCGTGGGCGTCGGCTGGGGTCACACCGTTCTCCTTGAGCATCGTGAGGTCGGCGGTGGTCATCAGGGCGGACTTGATCTCGGACGGGGTCCAGGTGGGGTGGAGGGCCTTGACCAGCAGGCCGGAGCCGGCGGTGTGGGGGCTCGACATCGAGGTGCCGGAGAGGGTGCCGAAGTCGGGGCTGACGCCGGCGATGGAGTTCTCGTGGACGGCGGCGAAGATGCTCACCCCGGGGTTGGCCACGTCCGGCTTGATGACGTTGAACGACGAGTTGGGCCCTCGCGAGCTGAAGGAGCCCATGATGTCGGCGACCGCCGGATCGGTGACGATCACCGAGGCGGTGATGGTGCCCATGTGGCCGCTGCCCGAGGCGAGCCAGGCGCGCAGCGCGTTGCCCTCGGCCTGGTCGACGTGGGTGGCGGGCAGGGCGTGGGCGTCGGCGACGATGCCGGTCTCGGTGAGGTTGCCGAGGATGCAACCGGCGGCGCTGCCGGCAGCCACGTTGGCGCACTTGAGCACTCGGGCGATCGCCTGGCCGCGGTCGCACATCACGATCATGCCGGTGAAGGTGCCGGCCGAGAAGGCGGCGCTGCACTGGCCATCGAGGGGGTCCGCCGGCGGGAAGGCATCGAAGTCGCGGGCGTGGACGATCGGCAGCGGGCCGACGCCGCCGGTGCGCGAGGCGCCCTGCATGTCGGCGGGCGGCGAGGTGCCACCGCTCATGCTCTCGAGGTCGTTGAAGACGTTGACCCGGTCTTGCGTCGCAGCGCCGACCGTCGTCACCCATGGACCGAGGTGGGCCACGGTCGAGGCCGCCGGACCGGAGTTGCCGGCGCTGGCCGAGACGAAGACCCCCGCCGCCACGGCATCGAGGAAGAAGGTGTCGCTGTCGCCGGCCCAGGGAGCGCTGCCGCCACCGATCGAGAAGTTGATCGCGTCGACGCCATCCAGGATCGCCTGGTTGATGGCCGCGGAAGTGGCGGCGAAGGGGCAGAGGCCCTGGCCCGCGGTGTTGGTGTAGCAGGCGTCGTAGGTGATCAGGTTGGCGTGCGGCGCCACGCCCGAGATGGCGGGGCTGGTGAGCAGATTGCCGACCGCCGTCGAGGCGGTGTGGCTGCCATGGCCGTTGTCGTCCTCGGGCCCGTCGGCCTCGCTGCAGGTGCCGGGGTTGGCGGTGCAGTAGGCGTCGGTGAAGTCCCAGGCCGCGAACAGCTTGTCGTTGCAGGCGTAGGAGGGGTCGAAGTTGGGGTTGCCCGGATCGCACCAGCCGCCGAAGACCCCCGAGCCCAGAGGGTTGACGTAGACGTGGCCGTCGGGAGGAGCGTCTGAGAACGACGCGTGGTTCATGTTCACCCCGGTGTCGACGTCGCCGAGGATCACCCCTTCGCCCTTGGTGGCGGGCAGGCCGCCGGTCTGGGTGCCGTCCCAGATGCCCGGCGCACCGATCCAGGTCGGACCGCGGTCGGTGTCCGCGGGAACCTGGACGTCGGGCAGGACGTGCTTGACCCCGGGCAAGGCGGCCACCCGAGTCGCCTCGTCAGCCGAGAGGGCGATGGCCACGCCGTTGCCCGCCGCCCGGTAGGAGTAGAGCACCCGTACGGATCGTCCCAGGGTGGTCTCGATGGCGTCCAGATGGAGGCGCTGGGTGCGGCCCAGATGGTCGAGGTAGGCGCGACTGGCGGGGCTCTTCGCGTCGAGCTTGCGTTCCCCGCGAGCGGCGGGGTTGGTGGCCTCGAGCCCCGCCACTCCGCCGGTGTAGTGGGCGAGCGACGGCTCGTTGAACAGGACGACGTAGTAGCCGCTGGCGGATTCGTGTGCCCCATCGCCCAGAACGGGCGCCGCGAGAGGCAAGCCGATGGCCAACCAGGCGGTGCAGAACAGGGTGCGCCTCGAGTTCATCGCTAGCTCCTTCCGGAATTTCGGGATGCAGCTAGCAATGTACTCGACGTTTACCGGCAGGGCAACTGCTCCGCCACGGTGCGCGGCGCGAGGCCGCTCGTGCCTCAGTCTTGCCGCAGCGCCCGCATGGGCTCGATCCGCGAGGCCCGTGCCGCCGGGACAAAGCCCGCGGCGAGCGCCACCAGGGCGAGCACGACCCCGGCACTGCCGAGCACGGCGGGGTCGTGGCCTTCGAGCTCGAAGAGCAGGGAGCGACCGAGGCGACTCAAGGCGAGGGCCGCCAGGATGCCCGCGCTGCCGCCGACCAGGGTCATCCACCCCACCTGGCCGAGCACCATCCTGCGCACCCGCCGGGCGTCGGCGCCGAGGGCCATGCGCAGGCCGATCTCCCGCGTGCGCTGCGACACCGTGTAGGCGAGCACGCCGTACAGGCCGACGGCCGCCAGCAGGGTGGCGAGCCCCGCGAAGGCCGTCGACAGCGTCCCGATCAGGCGGTCGACGAAGACGTTCTCGCGCACCTGCGCCTCCATGGTGCGCAGGTCGCCGATCGGCAGGTTCGGGTCGAGGCGGCGCACTACCTCGCCGGCGGTGGTCACCATCTGCTCGGGTGCCAGGGCGGTACGAACGTAGAAGTTGAGGAAGCCGATACCCTCGTCCTGCCGGTAGGGAGTGAAGAACTGCGGTGGTACCGGCAGCTTGACGTCGCTGTACTTGGCGTCGGCGACCAGTCCGACGATCTCGATGTCGAGCGGAGCTCCCGCTCCACGGCTGGTCGCCATGCGCTTGCCCACGGCCTCGCGGCCGAGGTTGAACTTGCGGGCGAAGGCCTCGTTGACGATCGCCACCTTGGGCGCGGCGGCGCCGTCGGCGGCGGTGAAGTCTCGACCCGCCAGCAGAGGGATGCCGAGCGTGGGGAAGAAGCCCGGGCCGATCTCGTTGAAGCTCGAGTGCGTGTCGGTATCCGGCCCCGCCTCGAAGCCCTGCACCGAGACGCTGCTGCCCCAGTTGCTGCCGGAGATCAGGGGCACCATCGAGCCGGCCACGTGGGTGACCCCGGCCACCGCCGACAGCTCCCGCTCGATGCGCTCGAACAGCTCCTTGGAGCGCTCAGGCGCGTAGCCGGAAAGCTCCGGCGAGACCGCGAAGGCGAGCAGGTGATCGGTCGTCAGTCCCAGGTTCACGCGGCTGACGTTGGCCAGGCTTTTGGTGAACAGACCCGCCGAGACCAAGAGGGCCATGGCGAGGCCGATCTGCCCGGTGACCAGCACGACGCGGAAGCGGGCCGCGGCTCGAGTTCCGGAAGTGCGGGTCGCCTGCCCCTTGAGGATCGAGGCCAGCTCGGGCCGGCTGCTGTGGAGGGCCGGGAAGAGCCCGAAGGCGAGGCCGGTCCCGAGCGCCAGGGTGGCGGTGAAGGCGAGCATCCGGAGATCGATCTCGAAGGACAGGTTGGCGGCCATCTGGGCCGGCAGCCGGGAGCCGATCAGCTCCAGGCTCCAGCCCGCGACGAGGAGGGCGAGCAGGGCGGCGGCCCCGGCCAACAGACACGACTCGGCGAGCAGCTGGGCCACCAGCTGGCGCCGCCCGGCGCCCATCGAGAGGCGAACGGCGATCTCGCCGGCCCGGTTCGCGGCGCGGGCGAGCAGGAGGTTGGCGACGTTGGCGCAGGCGATCGCCAGCACGAAGGCGGTGGCTCCGAGCAGCAGCAGGAGGGGGGCGCGGGAATCCTGGCGCAACGAGCTCTGGCCACGCGCCCCGGAGGACAGCTGCACCGTGCGAGCGCGGAAACGGGTCATCGTGGCCTCGCTCATGCCCTCCTGGAGGGGTGCCTCCACCTCGTTGATCAGGGCGCGATAGCGGGCATTGATTGCCGTCTCGGCCTTCTGTCGTGAGACCCCCGGAGCGAGGCGACCGAGCGCGTAGGCCCAGTAGCTGCGCCGCTCCTCGAGCCCCTTGAAGCCGGGCTCCAGCGCCTCGCGCATCACCATCGGCACGAAGACCCTGGGGTGCGAGCCGAGGGTCGTCCCGGAGAAGCCGGCCGGCGCCACGCCGACGATGGTGAGGGTCTGGCCGTTCACCACCAACGGCTCACCGACCACCGACGGGCTGGCACCAAAGCGGCTCTGCCAGTAGTCGTGGGCGAGGACGACGATCGGGTGGCCCCCGGGGGTGCGGTTGTCGTCGGGGCCGAAGAGCCGGCCGAGCGCCGGCTCGAGGCCCAGGACCGGGAAGTAGCCTCCGGACACCAGCAGGCCGTCGGCACCGGCGCTCTGGCCGCGATAGGCGAGGTTGGCGCCGAAGCTGCGGTGGGCGGCGAGGGTCACCAGCTGCGGTGCCGCGCTCTCGAGGTCGCGGAACATCGGATAGCTGAAGACCTCGTCGCAGTCGCCGGCGTTGCCGCAGGACTGTGAGCCGGGCTTGGGTCCCGGAGCGCTGAAGTTGACCAGCCGGTCCGGGTCCTCGACCGGCAGCGGGCGCAGCACCATCTGATCGAAGAGCGAGAAGATGGCCGAGGTGGCGCCGATGCCCACGGCCAGCGAGAGGCAGGCGATGCCGGTGACCAGGGGCGTCCGGGAGAGAGCACGCAGGGCGAGGCGGAAGCTGAGCATGGAGGCTTGTTACGAAGAAGCTCCCCGAGAGGTTCCAGCCGCCAGGGTGCGAACGGCCTCGGCCAGGATGGAGAGGGCGAGGTCGATCGTCCGCCGGTGGGTGCGGAAGGCCAGGGCGGCCATGCGCAGGGTGAACCGGCCGTCGAGCAGGGTGGAGGAGAGGAAGACCCGGCCGTCGTGGCGCACCGCGTCGACGATGGCTTGATTGAGCCGATTGGCCTCGTCGAGGCTCGCGCCGGGTGGCGCCCAGCGGAAGGTGACGATCGAGAGCTCGGGGAAGGGGCCGACCTCGAAGCCCAGGGCCTGGGCCTCGCGATAGAAGTAGCGGGCGAGCAGCAGCTTCTCCTCGAGCGCCGCCCGGAAGGGCTCCGTCCCCAGCTGCACCAGGGGCAGCCACATCCGTACGGCCCGAAAATGCTTCGAGAGCTCCGGGGAGAGGTCCGCAGGCGAGAGCTCCGCCGGCTCGTGCAGGGCGGCATCCTGCATGTAGTGGCCCGAAGCGGCGTGGGTCGCGGCGAGGGTCCGGGCGTCTCGCACCAGCACGATGCCGGCGCCGTAGGGCAAGAAGAGCCCCTTGTGCGGGTCGAGGACGACCGAGTCGGACCTCTCGATGCCAGCCAGCACCTTGCGCCCGAGCTCGGTGAGCAGGAAGAAGCCGCCGTAGGCCGCGTCGACGTGGAACCAGCAGCGCTCCCGCTCGGCGATGGTGGCGATGGCGTCTAGAGGGTCCACGGCGCCAGTGTCCGTGGCGCCGGCGGCGGCCGCCACCAGCCAGGGCGTCAAGCCCCGGGCGCGGTCGGCGGCGATGGCCTCGGCCAGGGCCTCGGGCCGCATCCGGAAGCCCTCGTCCACGGCGATGGAGCGCACCTGGGCCTCCCCCAGGCCGGCGAGGCGGAGGGCCTTCTCGATGCAGTGATGGGCCTGGCCCGTCAGGTAGACCACCGCCGAGGCGAAGTCGACTCCCCTGAGCCCGCGGGCATCGCGAGCGGTGGCGATCGCCGCCAGGGTGGCGAGGCTGCCGCCGGCGGCGATGTGACCGCCGGCTGTTGCCGGGTAGCCCACCAGGTCTGCCACCCAGCGCAGCAGCAGGTTCTCCATCCGCACGGGCCCCGGCCCGGTGAAGAAGATCCCCGCGTACTTGTTGGTCACGGCAGCCAGGTAGTCACCGAGGGCCGCGTGGTAGATGCCGCCACCCGGGATGTAGGCCAGGTGGCCGCCCGAGGCCGGGTTGCCGCCGGGGCGCACCACGTCGTGCTCGAAGATCTCGAGCACGGCCTCGATCGGCAGGCCCTGCCTGGAGATCGGCGCGCGCAGCAGCCCGATGCCCTTGTCCTCGGTGTCCTGGTAGGCCCGCAGGGTGTCGATTTCCCCCAGGAAGCGCTCGGTCGTGGCCACCACGGCGCTACGCAGCTGCCGGCGGCGGCCGGTTCCCGGCTCGAGGGGGAGGGCGGCCCGCTCCAGCCGGCGGATCTCGGCGAGCAGGGCGGCGCGCTCGGGGTCGGCACGGCGGCTGCGGATGGGAGGCGGAGAATCGCGCATCCCGTGCCGTTTATCACACGAACAGCTCCTCTGGACAGCTGAGGCCGAGGGTCAGGCTCTCCGAAAACCCGGGCACCTCGGCGAGGGTCGAGGTGGTGGTCAGGCGCTCGAGATGGTCCGCTCGCATGGCAGAGCTGCAGGGCCTCCGCCCGGCATCCTAGGGGCTCGGGGAGAGGGCGCTGCGGCGGGCGCGTGACGATCGGCGGGCAAGGGTGTGGAGGGCGGAGCAGCCTCTCACGACGAGAGCCCCACACGCGCCCAGAGACCGGGCGAGCGGAAGGCATAGCGCCAGAGGGCGAAGAGGAGCGGCAGGCCGAAGGCCGCGCTGCCCAGCCCGAGCCACGCGACCGAGCGTTCCGGGCTGCCGCCCGGCAGGGCGAGAGCCGAGCCGAACTGGAAGGCGCTGAAGGCGAGCTGAGCCGCGATCATCACCAGGACGAGCCGCCAGAAGAGGGGATCGCCGAAGGGCCGCGACCGGATGTGGCCCCAGAGGCCGAGGAGGCCGAGCAGGTTGAGGACCGTGGCGCCGACCGCCAGGGCGACCTGGTCGGCCTGGAAACGCCCCGCCCCGAGCTGGACCACCAGGGCGATCAGCCCCAGCGCCCCGAAGAGGAGCAGGATGGCGAGATAGGCCCACCAGAGTCGAGACGGTGCTGCCGGCGGTTCCTCCGAGCGCATGGCGATGGTCCCCTCCCGGATACGCGAGCCAGGCGATGCGGGGGACGGCGGCTCGGCAGCCCGCCGCCGGTGGTCACGCGCAGATCTCGAGGTGGCGGTCGGGTGCCCTACGCGGCCGTCGGGTCCATCTGGGTCAGGCCGAGGATGTTGCCGTCCGGGTCCGTGACGTAGGCCAGCCAGGCCAGGCCGGGCACCGCCATCTTGGGCAGGGCGACGCCGCCTCCCAGCTCGGCGTTCTTGACCAGGGTGGAGTCCAGGTCCTCGATCTGCACGGTGCAGATGAACGAGGTGACGGCCTGCCCCGGGACGGGACCGGCGCCGCGCCGGGGCAGCAGGCCGCCGTTGATCCCCGGCTGGTCCGGCGGGCCGGTCTGGATCAGCCAGTAGTCCATGGGGCCCATCTTGCTGAAGCTCCAGCCCAGCAGGGCGGAGTAGAAGTCGATCAGCCGCTGGGGCTCGGTGGCGTGGATCTCGAAGTGGGTCACACGGGCCATGGCGCTCCTCCTCATTTGGCGAAGAACCAGGTGCCCCAGGGGCCGTCCAGGGCCACCTTCTCCGACAGTCGCAGGCCGTTCAGCTTCAGGGCCAGGGCGATCTGGCCGCGGTGGTGAGACTCGTGGGCCATAAGGTAACCCATCCAGCGGACTGGATTGCCTCCGAACGTCCGGATCTTGGCTCCCTCGCCGAGGCGCTCTCGATCGGTGCTCCCCTCCGGTTGGGCGATGTCGTTATCGGCATACCAGCACGCCAGCGCTGCAAGATTTTGTAGAATCCACGCGTTCGGCCCACCAATCGGTGCCGATCCGCTCCGGGATGGGCCCGGGCGGACCTGGCACTCGATGAAGGAGGAGCTCCGATGAAAAGCAAGACTTGGATCGCAGGCGTCGTGTTCCTCGGCCTGATCGCGTTCAGTCAGCCAGCGCGCTCGGGCGAGTTCTCGGTCGAGGCTTTCGGTGGCTACTACGACCCCGACAGTCTCGACGAAAAGGGCGAAATCTACGGCGGACGGTTTGCCTATCACCCCAACGAGACGATCGGGTGGCAGCTATCGGTCGGCGTCATCGATCTCGAGGACGACTTCCTCGACATCGAGGACAGCGACCTTCGCTTCCAGCTGCTCCTGGCCGACCTCTCCTTCCAGTGGCATCCCGGGGGTGGTGGGTTCTACGTAATGGCCGGACCGGGATTCGCGACGGTCGACGTCGAGGTCGACATCCCCGGGACGAACAACGACTTCGAGGACGATGACAGCACCTTCACCCTCCACGGCGGCCTGGGGTACCGCTGGGACATCGGGACTTCCTTCTTCATTCGACCGGAGGCCAAAGCGCGCTGGTTCGATGGCACCGATTTCGATGCCGACGACAGCGCTTCGTGGGACGGACTGGACACGGAGTACACGCTGGCCTTCGGGTTCCGCTTCGGTAACAACTGAGCGCAACGGCAGCATGCCCAGCTAGACGCTCTAAAGAACTAACCCACCGGCTCGCCCCGCCGGATCCGCTCGGCGTATCCGCGGAGGTACTCTCGCGGATCCTGCTCAGCCTCGGCCAACAGCGGATCCAGGTGCGGCGAGCCGAGCTGGTGCAGGCAGCCCAGCACCATCATCCGCGCCCACTGCTGGTTCTCCACTGCGTTCCGGACGGAGATCCGGGCTGACCGGCCGCTGGGGGAAGGAGCTCCGGCCCGGGGTGCACCCCGGGCCGGTGTGGAGTTGCGGTTGTCGCCGCCTACGGCAACGGGGCGCCGTTGGTGGGCAGTCTGAGGGCGAAGATGCCTCGGCCGAAGGTGAAGGCGGTGAGGGTGGTGCCGTGCTCTTCCTTGCCGTCCGGGCCGCGATCGATCGTCAGGTAGCGGATGATCGTGTTGGGC
>JBIOYC010000055.1:0-28856 GCA_044869955.1 Thermoanaerobaculia bacterium
CCCTCCTCGATCGACAAACGGCCGCCGGCCCAGGCCAGGTCGAGGGTCAGGCCGACCGGGTACGGCTGGCCCGCCGGCAACAGCAACCCGACCGTGCCCGCGGCGAGGTGGCCTGCGTAGCGCCCCTCCACGACCCGTGACCAGGTGGCGTGGACGTCGGTGGCGAGCAGCTCGAGGGGAACTTCCCGCTCGTCGAGGCGGAACGAGCCATCCTCCACCAGCAGGGTGCCCACCGCGATCTCGAGGTCCTGACGGCCCCCCTTCCCCCGCGGCGGCTGCGGCAGGTTGGTGCGCCCGTCCTCGGTCACCTCCAGGTAGAGCTGGGGCCGGCGCACCCAGATGCGCTCGAGGGAGATCCCGGGGTCGATGAAGCCGGTGACCTCGGCCTCGATGCGCAGGAAGGGCACCACGGCCACCGGCGGCGAGTCGTCGGCCGGGCCGGGGATCACCAGGTCGTTGACCTCGATGGCCAGGGGGAAGAGGTCGACCGAGACCGAGCCGGCCGAGACCGGACGGTCCAGACCGGCGGAGATCTGGGCCAGCAGGAAGCGGCGGGCGCGCTCCCGGAAGGCGTCGCTGTCGAGGTAGAGGGAGAGGGCCAGCGCCCCCGCGGCGAGCACGACCAAGCCCCAGAAGAACGGCCGCAGCACGAAGCGCCGAAAGCGCCCGGGACGGCGCCGCGGGGCCGGGGACGGCGGCGGATCCTCCGCCACGCTCAAACCAGCCCTCCCTTGCCGTCCTCCAACCCTCCCCACCGCAGCTTCTCGCGCAGGTTGTCGAAGAAGCTGCGCCGCCGGACCCGAACCAGACGCACCCGCTCCGGGGCCCGCTCGATGCGCACCCGGTCATGCTGGGTCAGCGGGGTGCCCTCGCGGCCGTCGAAGGTGAGGAAGACCTCCTCGGCCTTCGACTCCAGGCGCACCTCGATCCAGGTGGTGTCCGGCACCACCAGGGGGCGCAGGGTGAGGGTGTGGGGGCAGATCGGGGTGAGCACCATCACCGGCAGGCTGGGGTCGAGGATCGGCCCCCCCGCCGAGAGGTTGTAGGCGGTCGAGCCGGTGGGAGTGGAGACGATCAGGCCGTCGGCGCGGAAGCGGGCGAGGGGCCCGCCGGCGGTGGAGACCGCGAGGTCGATGATGCGCGACAGCACGCTCTTGCCCACCACCGCGTCGTTGAGCACACGGTAGCTGGTGCTGCCGCCTTCGGCGCGGGTGAGGGTGACGGCGAGCAGGGAGCGCTCCTCGAGCGAGTACTCCCCGTCCAGTACCTTGACCAGCACCGGATAGAGCTCGCTGCGCGAGACCTCGGTCAGGAAGCCGAGTCGGCCCAAGTTGACCCCCAGGATCGGCGCCCCTCCGCCCAAACCCCGCGCCGCGGCGAGCAGGGTGCCGTCGCCGCCGAGGGCGATCACCAGATGCCACCCCTCCTCGGGCACGAAGTAAGGCGGCGGGTGGCCGCCGGCCAGGGCGGTCTCCTCGTCGAGGGCCGCCGTGAAGCCCCGGCGCCCCAGCCAGTCGACCAGCTCCACCGCCGTGCGCACGGCCTCCGGGCTGTCCACCCGCGACACCACACCGATGCGGGAGAAAGGACTCAAGACGCGACCTCCGGGCGGGATCCCCGTCGAAAGAGGGCAAAGGCCTCGCGGTTGCCGCGCGCCCCCCGCACCTCGCAGTCCACCACCCCGAGGGAGGTGAGGCCGAGATCGGCGAGCGCCGCCACGGTGGCCGCGATCGCCTCGCGGCGCAGCTCCTCGTTGCGCACCACGCCGTGCTTGCCCACCGCGCCCCGCCCGGCCTCGAACTGCGGCTTGACCAGGGTGAGCAGGAAGCCGCCCTCCTCGAGCAGGGGCAGCAGGGCCGGCGCCACCTTGCCGAGCGAGATGAAGCTCACGTCCACGGTGGCGAGGCCGGCCTTCTCGGGCAGGTCGCCCGGGGCGAGATGGCGGGCATTCACCCGCTCCATCACCACCACCCGGGGATCGTCGCGCAGCCGGAAGTCCAGCTGGCCGTAGCCGACGTCGATGGCGTAGACCCTCGCGGCCCCCCGCTGGAGCAGGCAGTCCGTGAAGCCGCCGGTCGAGGCGCCGACGTCGAGGCAAACCCGGCCGGCCGGTTCCAGCTCCGGCACCCGGGAGAGGAAATGGTCGAGGGCGTCGGCCAGCTTGCGCCCGGCGCGGGAGACGAAGGGCTCCGGCCGGGCCTTCACCGTCACGTCGGCCTCGGCCGGCACCTTGGTGCCGGGCTTGTCGACCCGGCGTCCATCCACCTCCACGCCGCCCGCCATCACCACCCGCTGGGCCTGCTCCCGGCTGGGGAACCAGCCCCGTTCGACCAGCAGCTGATCGAGGCGCATGCTCTCAGCCTCGCTTGCCGCCGCCCCGCGCCGAGAGGGCACCGGTCGAGAAGAACTGCCGCAGCCGGAAGTAGATGCCCTCGGCGTCCAGGCCCAGGGCGCGGCGCAGCACCCGCTGGGAGCCGTGGGGCACGACACGGTCGGGGATGCCCAGGCAGAGGGTCTCCACTCCCTCGAGACCCATCTCGGCCAGGGCCTCGAGCACGGCACTGCCGAAGCCCCCCGCCAGGGCATTTTCCTCGACCGTGGCGATGCGCCCTCCCTCGGCGAGCTGCCCGGCCAGGAGGTCGCGGTCGAGGGGTTTGACGAAGCGGGCGTTGACCACCGTCAGCTCGGCGCCGTCCCGGGCCAGGCGCTCGACGGCGGTGAGCGTGGGCCGGATGGTGGCGCCCAGGGCCCAGACCACGCCATCCCGGCCCCGGCGCAGCACTTCCGCCTTGCCCACCGGCAGCACCCGCAGGTCGCCGTCGAGGGGGACCCCGAGCACGGCGCCGCCCGGGAATCGAACCGCCACCGGATGCGGCAGCTCGCAGGCCGTGGTGAGCATGTGCTGGAGCTCGTTCTCGTCCATCGGCGCCATCACCACCATGTTGGGCAGGGCGCGCAGATAGGTGAGGTCGAAGAGGCCGTGGTGGCTGGGGGCGTCGGCGTCGATCAGCCCCGAGCGGTCGAGGGCGAAGACCACCGGCAGGTCCATCAGGCAGACGTCGTGGAAGATCTGATCGAAGCCTCGCTGGAGGTAGGTGGAGTACACCGCTACCAGCGGGCGCAGCCCCTCGAGGGCCAGTCCGGCGGCGAGGGTGACGCTGTGCTGCTCGGCGATGCCAGTGTTCAGGAAGCGCTTGGGGTAGCGCTCGGCGAAGGCGGCGAGACCGGTGCCCTCGGGCATGGCGGCGGTGATCGCCACCAGGCGGGAGTCCCGCTCGGCCAGGCGCAGGACGGTCTTGCCGAAGACCTCGGTGTAGGTGGCCGCCGCGCCGGCGGCCCGGCGGACCCCCTCCTTGGGCTCGAAGGGAGAGGTGCCGTGATAGGCCACCGGGCGATCCTCGGCCGGGCGGTAGCCCTTGCCGGCCTGGGTGACCACGTGGATCAGCGCCGGGCCGTCGATGCCCTTGGCCTCCTCGAACGCCTCCAGCAGGGCGGGCATGGCGTGACCGTTGACCGGCCCCAGGAAGCGGAAGCCCAGCTCCTCGAAGAGGCTGCCGGGGGTGAAGGCCTGGCGCACCCCTTCCTCGAAGCCCTTGGCCACCTCCAGCACCTGCTCCCCCACGCCGGGCAGGCGCAGCAGGATGCGGCGGATGTCGTCCTTGAGCTTGGCGTAGTGGCGACCGGCCATCACCTCTTTCAGATAGCGGGTGAGGGCGCCCACGCTGGGCGTGGTGGCCATCGAGTTGTCGTTGAGCACCACGATCAGCCGCTTGCCCAGGTGGCCGGCCTGGTTCATGGCCTCGAAGGCCATGCCGGCGGTCATGGCGCCGTCGCCGATCACCGCCACCACGTGGTGCTTCTCACCCTTGAGATCGCGGGCGATGGCGAGGCCGAGGGCGGCCGAGATCGAGGTCGAGGCATGGCCGGCCTCGACCACGTCGTACTCGCTCTCGCTGCGAGAGAGGAAGCCCGAGAGGCCGCCGTAGGCGCGCAGGGTCTCCATGCGCTCGCGCCGGCCGGTCAGGATCTTGTGCGAGTAGGTCTGGTGGCCGACGTCCCAGACCAGGCGGTCGTGGGGGGTCTCGAAGGCGTAGTGCAGGGCGACCGTCAGCTCGACCACGCCCAGATTGGAAGAGAGGTAGCCGCCGGTCCGCGCGACGATCGCCAACACCTCCTCGCGCAGCTCCTCGGCCAGCTTCGGCAGCTGGGCAGGGGGCAGCCGTCGCAGGTCGCGAGGGGAGTGGACGTCGGAGAGCAGGCTCATCGGCTCGTGGCTCGGCACTCGAAGCAAAGAGCCCGGGGGGGCCGGCGGCGTCAGGCCCGCCGGGTAGTTTCGACGGCCGGGTCAGTATAGCCCGGGGGATGGGAGGGCTTGACGAGAAGCGGTTTTCAGCTATACAGAGACTACCGTGACCACTACAGCTAGCCAGAGGGCTTATCACAGGCTCTCAGCAGTTGGTCGACGGTGACCCCGATGTCTCGTGCAATCTGTCGCAGGAGGATCGGAGAGACGTCGCCCCGGTGAAATGGGACCGTAGTCCCACGGCCGTCGGTGTGGCGATACTGGCGGTGGGAGCCCCGCTGCCGAGCGAGGAAGAAACCGAAGCACACGAGAAGCCGCTCGACCTCCGCCGGCCTGAGCACTGGCACCGAAGCCACGGCTAGGCGACGCGAACCGTCTGGATGCCCACGAACTCGGACTCAAGCACCGGTTCGCCGTCCTCGAGCAGCATGGCGATGACCTCGCGCAAGTCTTCGCGCAGATCATCCAGAGTCGGCGCCTGAGCGTGCGCACCCGGGAAGCCCGGGACGTACCCAACGAAGAGGCCAGTGTCCGGGCAGTGCTCAATGACCGCAGTGAACTGGGGATGATTCATGGATGAACTCTAGCATGGGGCCCAGACTCTCCCTGGAGAACGGGCCATCAGGAGCAAGGAGTGTGGCCGCTAACCGTCGGCCGGCGCGCTTTCGGCGCTCTTCGTCCCCGCCAGCACGAACGGCAGCGCCAGGACGAACAGCGCCAGCCGCTGCACCTCGGTGTCTCCCCAGTTGTTCTCGAAGAGCCCCGCCACGTTCACCGCCACCAGGGCGAGGACGATGCCGAGCCAGAGGTCGCCCCTCGGGCCGCTCCAGCCGCCTTCCCTTCGCGCCTGTCGCCAGGCCAGGCCGATGCTCGCCGCCATCAGGGCGAGGTAGGCGGCTAGGGCGGGCAGGCCCCGTTCCGCCGCCAGCTGGAGGAAGCTGTTGTGCAGGTGGGGCACGGTGAACCTGGGCGCCGTCGGCTCCCGGTAGAGGGGATAGCGCTCCTTGACCAGGTCCGGCCCGATGCCGAAGAGAGGCCGCTCGCGGACCATCTCTACCCCGGCCTGAGCCATGCAGACCCGGTCGTAGTTCGACTCGTCGGTGAGGTCGAAAATCGAGGCGAAACGCGACAGCAAAGGCACCGGCGCGAGCAGGTAGAACACCAGCGCCGCGGCCGGCACTAGGAGCAGGAAGCGTGGCGCCCGCAGCGAGATCAGGGCGAGGAGGCTAACGGCCAGGGCCACCCAGGCGCTGCGGGTGAGGCTGCCGAGGACGGCGGCGTTGATCACCACGAAAGCCGCCCAACGCCACGGGCTCTTCCAATCCCCCGGGTGAGTCAGGCGGGCTGCCAGCAGCAGGTCCGCCACGAGCAAGACCCCCGAGAAGGTCATGTAGTGCGACAAGGGGCCACGGATGCGGCGGTCGATGTCGCCGTAGCCGAGGAAGAACTGGGTCAGCCCGGCGAGGGCGATGGCGGCGGCGACCAGGCAGACGCCGTCCACCAGACGGCGGGCCTCGAGCTCGTCCTCGACCACGAAGAGGCCCAGGAGCAGGGTGGTCAGGCTGAACAGCTCGCTCACGGCCCGCAGGCTGCGCAGGGGCTCGGAGGAAGCGGCGATCGCCCCGATCAGCCAGATCGCGTAAGCCCCGAGGGCGAGCAGGATGGGCCGGTAGGAGTCGGCACGGCCGAGACGCCCGCGCAGGGACCAGGGTGCGGCGAGGACCGCGAGGCCGAGGAGGCCGTTCGAGATGCCGAGACTGAAGATGGTCAGCAGATGCCCGGCGAAGAGCGCGAGGCCGACGCGGCGCGGCAGGTCTTGGTGGGGCACCGGGCGGGGGGCGATCAGCTCCGGCCGATCGACTCGGCCGGCAGAGCGTCCTCGACCAGCAGGATGGGGATGTCGGAGACGATCGGATAAACCAGATGGGAGTCCTGGGAGTAGAGCCCTTGCTCGACCACCGGCTCCTCGTCGCGGAAGCTCTCGCGGTACTTCTCGACCAGGGAGCGGGCCACGGCCTCGGGCAGGGTCACCAGCTCGAGCCGGCCGCGGCTCTTCGGACAGACCAGGATGCTGAGCAGCTCGGGATCGACCGCCATGGAGTGCCTCCGGCCGGAAGGTTAGCACGCCGGGTCACGGTCCCCAACGCGCACGGACGCCCCTGTCGGACACCTCCCGGACACGCTCGGACACCCCGCCGGAGCCCACGCCGTCGCACCCCGGGGCGGCTGGAGCATGGCACCCTCGTTGCTCTAGGATCCAACCAACATCACCGCCCCAAAACCCCGCTCTTTCGAGGAGGACGTCATGAACGCTGACGACAGCTTCAAGTTCGAGATCACTTTCGACGCCAGCCAGGCCAAGCCCGGCCAGGATCCGTTCACCATCGCGCCCGAGACGCTGGAGATCCCCCAGGGCCTGCACAAGATCGAGTTCTTCGTCACCACCGTGAACGGCGACGGGTTGACCGCGGTCTTCAACCGCTCCCTGCCCCTGCTCTGGTTCGTGGGTGGAGTGGAAGTGTCGGAGCCCATCGGCTTCACCTGGCCCGAGTTCCAGGACGGGGACACCCGGATGGTGATCTACGACGCCAATTTCTCGGGCGACCTGACCACCTACGGGCTCGAGGTCAACGTGGTCTACGGCCTCCAGGTCTTCACCTCGCCGGATCCGTCGATCGTCAACCTGCCACCGAGTGAAATGAGGATCGTGGCTGCTTAGGCTTCAAATCCGCCCCGCCAGCTCGGGCCGCTGGCGCAAGGGCTCGAACCAGGGGAAGGAGAACCAGCGCCGCTCGACTCCGCCGTCCAGGGCCAAGCCGGCGTTGACCGAGGCCGAGCCCAGCTCCCCCACCAGGGTGTAGACCAGGCTCGCCTCGTAGTAGGCCTGGGGGTTCTGGCCGGCGGTCTTGAGCCCCTCCTGGATGGCGGTGATCGCCTCTGCCGTGCGCCCCAGGTGCGCCAGGGCCTGGGCGCGCACCGTGAGCAGCTGCCAGTCGCCCGCGGTGGCCGGCGCGGCAGCGAGCACTTCCTCGTAGAGGGAGCGCGCCGCATCGGTGCGGTCGAGGAGGAAGCTGGCGTCGGCCAGATTCAGCAGGTAGATCGGGTTGCCCGGCTCGAGCCGGATGACCTGCTCGAAGCTCGCCGCCGCCTCGGCGTAGCGACCGAGCAGGAAGTGAGCGAGCCCGAGGTTCGACAGGGGCACCACGCCCGGCGCCTCTTGCACCAGCTCCTCGTACAGCTTCGCCGCCCGTTCGGGACTGCCATTCAGCAGCTCGAGCTGGGCGAGCAGAGTGCGGCCCAGATGGCTCGCCGGGAAGCGCTCGAGCAGGGCCAGCAGGTGCTCGCGGGCGGCGGAGGTCTCGCCCTGGCGGATCTCCAGGTTGGCCAGCTGGTAGAGGTTGCGCCAAGAGGGATGGCGCTCGGCGGCCCGGCGCATCAGGACCAGGGCTTCCCCGGGCTGGCCCATGCGCTCGACCAGCAAGGCCCGTTGAGCGAGCAGGCGGGTGTCCCCGGGCTCGCGGCGGGCGAGCTCGGCGAGCGCCGCCTCGGCCTCGCCCAGGCGCCCCCCGGCCAGGGCCACGTCGACCGCCGTGAACAGGGCGGCCGGGTCCTCCGGAGCCAGACGCCGGGCCTCGGCCACGGCGGCCGCGGCGGTGGCGAGGTCCCCCTCTGCACGGGATTCGGCAAAACGGAAGCGTGCCAGGTCTGCGGCCAACAGATGCGCTTCCACGAAGCGGGGGGAGGAGGCCCGCACGGTCTCGAGCTCCCGCGCCAACTCGGCGACGGGGGCGCGCCGGCGGTCGCCGAAGAAGCGGCTGCGGATGGCCAGGAAGCTCTGGTAGTCCGTGCCATCGACGTCCAGGCGCAACGAGGCTCCGGGCCGTAGCCCACGTTCGCCGTAGGCCTGGCGGAGCTGGGCCTCGGCCGCGCTGGTGGCGGCGAAGAGATCGTCCGTCGGGACCTCGAAGGAGCGAGTCCAGAGCAGGCCGCCGTCGCCGCCCCGCACCCGCATCAGGGTGGCGCGGCAGACGCCGCCAGCACAGTCCAGGCGCGAGCGCACCAGCTCGTCCGCGGCCTCCGCGGCGGCCACCGCGCTCGACGGACCCCTGGGGGCATCGGGGCCCTCGAGCACCACCGGCACCACCCGGGTCAGGGCGGTCAGACCGCGCACCACTCCCGAACGCACCGAGGCCGTGAGCAGGGCGAGGCCGGGATTCGCCGGCTCGGCCACGAGCTCGACCTCGGGCACCACCACGAGCAGCTCGGGCGGCGGCCGCAGCAGCCACCAGCCGCCGCCGGCGCCGACCAGGCCCAGGCCGGCCAGGGCTCCCAAGACGCGGCGGTCGAGGCTCCGGCGAGGGGAGGAGAGCGGCGCGGGCGGCCGCAACGGCACCTCCACCTGGGTGGCCTGGGCGAACGACGGGGCGGGACGAGACGCCGGCAGCGACGCCGCCTCGCTGCCCAGCGCCGCCCCGAGCACGGCGACGGCCTCGTGGGAGCTGCCGGGGCGGCGGTGACGGTCCTTCTCGAGCAGGCGGTCGATCAGCTCCGAGACCTCGACCGAAACCTCCGGCGCCACCTCCGCAGCCGGCGCCTGACGATGGGAGCACACCCGGGTCAGCGTCTCCACGGCGTCGGCGCCCTCGAAGGGGCTCTCGCCGGTCGCCAGCTCGTAGAGCAACACCCCGAGCGAGAAGAGGTCGGCGCGGGCGTCCACGTCACCACCCACGGCCTGCTCCGGAGCCATGGCGCGTAGGGTGCCGACCACGGTGTGGGCGGCGGTCAGAGCGGGCTCGCCCCCGGGCCGCTCGCCCAGCAGCTTGGCCAGTCCGAAGTCGAGCACACGGGCCTGGCCCTCGGCGGTGATCAGGACGTTCTCGGCCTTCAGGTCGCGGTGGACGATGCCGGCGTCGTGGGCGGCGGCCAGGGCCTCGGCCACCTGGCGACCCACGGCCAGCCGCTGGAAGAGGCTGCGCTCGGCCGCCTTGCGCCAGATCGACAGGGGGACGCCGTCGACCAGCTCCATCACCAGGGCGAGCCCCTCCTCGTCCTCGATCAGGTCGTAGACCTGCACCACCGAAGGGTGTCGCAGCCGGGCCGCGGCCTTGGCTTCCCGGCGGAAGCGCTCGCGGGCCTTGGTCTCGGCGGCGGCCTCGGCATGGATGCGCTTGACCGCCACCCAGCGCTCCAGGCGGGAGTCGTAGGCCCGGTAGACCGTGCCCATCCCGCCCGAGCCCAGCTCCCCCTTGAGCTGGTAAGGGCCGATGGTGCGGGCAGCGTCCGGATCGGCGCTCGTGGACTTGGCCCCGAGCTCAGGCATCTCGGGGCTCCAGGCTCTTGCGCCGCAGGGAGAGGGCCTCGCGCGACACGCCGAGGGAACGGGCGGCGGCGGCCTCGTCGCCCCCGGCGGCAGCGAGGGCCGCCTCGATCTCGGGCCGACTCAGGCGGGCGGCGGTCGACAGGGTCGGATGACGCTCGATCAAGGAGTAGAGAGAGGTGCGGGACACGCCCAGACGCTCGGCGGTCGGCTTGAGACGGTAGTCGCAGGCGGCCAGGACCTCGAGCAGCTCGTCCTCGCCGACCTCGGAGGGGGCGCGAAAACGCCTCCGCGCCGGTACCTCGGGCGCGGCCTCGACTGGAACCGGGTCCGGGGGCCGTTCCTCGGCGGCTCCGGCGAGGGTCTCGGCCGTGACCTCGCGGCCGATCGCCCGGCCACCCCTGCCGAGCACGGCCAGGCGACGGGCGACGTTCCTCAGCTGGCGGACGTTGCCCGGCCAGGCCAGACCGGCGAGCTCCGCGACCAGCGGCGCGGGCAGCCACGAGGTCACCTCCCCCTCGGTCAATCGCTGCGGCTCGCCGAAAGACGCCAGCTCCTCGGCCAGGAAGTGCAGCAACAGCCGCCCGAGGTCGTCGCGGCGCTCGGCCAGGGCGGGCAGGCGGATCTCCCAACCGGAGAGGCGATGCAGCAAGGGCGAGCGGAAGCGCCCCTCGGAAGCGGCCTTTTCGAGGTCGGCATCGGTGGCGGCGAGCACCCGAACCTCGACTCGCCGGGGACGGTCGCTGCCGAGGGGGTGGATCTCGCCGTTCTCGAGGGCCCGCAGCAACAGCACCTGCACCTCGGCCGAGGCCTCACCGATCTCGTCCAGGAACAGGGTGCCGCCCTCCGCGCGCACGAAGAGGCCGTCGCGCCGGCGCACCGCTCCGGTGTAGGAGCCCTCGGCGGCCCCGAACAGCTCGGCCGCGGCGAGAGTCGGCGGCAAGGCGCCCAGGTTCACGGCGATGAAGGGCCGCGCGCGTCGCGGGCTGGCCTGGTGGAGAGCATGGGCCACCAGCTCCTTGCCGGTGCCGGTCTCCCCACGCAGGAGCACGGGAATCGGCAGGTCGGCCACCTGGCGGATGGCCTCCCGCAGGCCGAGCATCGCCGGGCTCTCCCCCACCAGGCCGAAGGAGGGCGGCTCGGTGGCCGAGAAGGGGGGCAGCAAATGGAGCAGCAGGACCACGCGATCGGCGAGCAGGAGCACGGCGCCCCGGCCGAGGGTCTCCCAGCTGAGCACTTGGGGCTCGACCAGAGGCCGGCCCTCCACCGCCACCCGGGTGCGGGAGGCGGAGGGCACTACCCGCACACCGCCCGAGGCGGTGTCGGGCTCGATGCGGATCGGGCTGCGAGAGAGGTAGAGGTCCTCGAGGGGCCGTCGCCGGCCCTCCTCGACCGGTGAGAACGCCGGCTCGAGCCGGGAGAGAGAGACCGGACGGGCGCTGACCAGGTCCGGCAACGGCACCCGCTCCCCCACTCGCCGCGGGTCGGGATGCCAGAGGATCGTCAGCCCTGGGACCTGAACGCGGGGGCCACCCTGCCAGGCGGCAGAGCCGATGCGGGTGTCGACCTCACGAACGCTGGTCGGTGCGGAGACCTTCTTCATGCGCTTTGCGACCGCGGCGACGAGGCTGGGCTCTCGCGGGCCTTGCCGATCGCCCACCAGGGCGCCGCGCCGAACCGCCGTGCCCAGCGTTCTTCGCCGAAGATCGAACGGGATGCTATCTCAGTCGCTCGGTCGGCTGTGCCAGGTGTAGGAGAGCAGGACCGACTCCTCGCCCGGGTTCCTCGCGTAGAGGTTGGCGTTCGAGAGGTGGTAGAAGCCGAAGCCGATCCGGTCGCCGTTGGCGAGCGCGTAGGCGCCCTCGAAAGCGCTGCGGAAGTGCAGGGTGCTGCCGAGGTCCTTGCCGTTCCCGCTCGAGTACATCGCCACCGCGAAGCTCGGCTGAAACCACCAGCGCTGGCCCATCTGGATGTCCCAGCGAAAGCCGCCGTGCCCCCAGAGCCCCCCCTCTTCGTTGCTAGCCACGCCGAGGATCGGCCGCAACCGGAGCCACCCTGGAAGACCGCGGAAGCTGCGGGGAGCCCAGGCCACCTCCACCCCGACCTCGGACTGATCCGGTAGCTCGTCCTCGACGTTGAAGAGACCAGCGCGGAGCGTCCAGGACCGCTGCGGCTCCGCTCCCTCCCCCGCAAGAGCCGGCGTCGCGAGCCAGCCCACCATCAACCAAATCAAGACTCGCGGCATGACGACTTCCCCCCGATGAATACGCCGCAGCCGGACCTCCGGCCTGTAGGACGGGGACTACAACGCACCGCCCGCTGTGGGCATTCCTCGTCGCGGGGGCGCATGCTACTGTCCGCCCGGAGACCCGCCGCCCGTGACGCCCCCCGACCTCTCTCTGGTCATCCCGGTCTACAACGAGGTCGAGAACCTCCCGGTCCTCGCCGAAGAAATCCACGCCGCGCTGGCCGGCACGGCCCAGAGCTTCGAGGTGATCTGGGTGGACGACGGCTCGACGGACGGCAGCGCCGCGAGCCTCGAGCGCCTGTGCGCGGGCGATCGCCGGCACCGCCTCGTGCGGCTGATCCGCAACCAGGGCCAGTCGGCGGCCCTGGCGGCCGGCTTCCGGCGCGTCCGGGGGGCGGTGACGGTCACCCTCGACTCGGATCTCCAGAACGATCCCCGGGACATCCCGGCCCTGCTCGCGGCCCTCGAGGGACACGACCTGGTCTCGGGCGTGCGGGTGACCCGCCGGGACAACTGGGTCCGCCGGCTCTCTTCGCGGGTCGCCAACCGGGTGCGCTCGTGGGTGCTCGCGGACGGCATCTCGGACGTGGGCTGCTCGCTCAAGGCCTACCGCAGCGAGTACCTCCGCCATCTCCCCGAGTTCAAAGGCATGCACCGCTTCTTGCCGGCCCTGGTCCTGATGCAGGGAGGGCGTTTGCGGGAGCTGCCGGTGCACCATCGGCCCCGGCGCTTCGGCGTGGCCAAGTACGGCATCGGCAACCGGCTGTGGCGGGGTCTGGCGGACCTCTGCGGTGTGGCGTGGCTCGACAAGCGCTGGATCGACCCCCGGCTCGAGCAGGAGATCACCTCGCCTCCGGAGGTCGAGCGCACTTGAGCGCGGGCCAGCGCGCGCGCCGGGAGGGGTGGGGCGTGGCCCTGTTGGCGGCCCTGCTCTTCCTGCCCGGTATGGCCTCCCGGGACCTGTGGAACCCGGACGAGCCCCGCTATGCCGAGGTCGCCCGGGAGATGCTCGAGAGCGGGCAGTTCTTCGTGCCCCACGTGAACGGGCAGCTCTACTCGCAGAAGCCGCCTCTGCTCTTCTGGCTGATGGCGGCGAGCTCCCAGCTGGTGGGAGGGATGAACGAGACGGCGGCCCGGCTGCCTTCCGGCCTCGCCGCCGTGGCCGCCGTGACCCTGACCTTCCTGATCGGCCGGCGGCTGTTAGGCCGGCGTGCCGCCTGGCTCGCCGCCGCCTCGTTCGCGACCGGCGTGAAGCTCCTCTGGCAGGGTCGGGTGGGCCAGATCGACATGCTGCTGGTGGCGCTGGTCACTTTCGCCGTGTGGTGGTGGCTGCGGGCGGAGACCGAGGGCCGGCCCGGCTTCGCGCGCCTGTTCTTCGTCACCGCCGGCCTGGCCACCGTGGCCAAGGGACCGGTGGGCTTGCTGCCCCCCCTCCTTTCCATCCTCGGCTGGGCGGCTTTGCTGCGCGACCGAGCCGTCCTGCGCCGGCTGAAGGTGGGCACGGGTCTGCTGATCTGGGCCGGCGTGGTGCTGCTGTGGCTGGCTCCGGCGGGGCTCATCGCCGGCCGTGAATACCTCGAGCCGATCCTCTACAAGCAGAACCTCCAACGCTACGCCGACCCCTGGCACCACCACCAGCCCTGGTACTACTACCTCACCGTGGTGCCTGCGGACTTCTTCCCCTGGTCGTTCCTCCTGCCCACGGCCCTGGTGATCGGCTGGCGGCGGCTGGTGGGCTCCCTCGCGAGCTTGCGTACCCGCCTCGCCGCGGGAACGGAGGAGGGGTGGGCCGGCCGGGGCTTCCTCTTCGCCCTCTGCTGGGTGGTGGTGACGATCCTCTTCTTCAGCCTGTCGCCCGCCAAGCGTACGGTCTACGTGCTGACCATGTATCCGGGATTGGCGCTGCTGGTAGGTGCCGGCCTCGACCGCTTGCTCGCGGCCTTGGACGTTGCCCCGGCCGGCTCGGCGGAGCGACGGGCGCTGCGGCGGTGGCTCCTGGTGCCGCTAGCCCTCGTCGCCGCCCTGCTCACGGCCGTGGCGGCCGCCCCGATCTGGCTCCAGAGCCAGATCTCCGGCGGCGGCACCGGGGCCGAGCGCTGGCTGCGAAAGATCCCCGAGCTGCCCCACCTGCCCCCCGACCTGCCGCAGATGGTGGCGTTGTGGCTGTCGCTCGCGGCCATCGGCGCCTGGTTGGCGGTGTGGCTCGCCAACCGACAACGCGGCGGGCGAGGCTTGGGGGTGCTCGCCGGGGGCATGGGCGCGGCGGCAATCGGTCTGATCCTCGGCGTGCTGCCGCTCCTGAACCCGTGGAAGTCCGCCCGCCCCGTGGTCGAGGAGCTCCTCGCCCGTGCCGCGCCGGAGGAGCCCTACGCCCTTTACCCACGCCTCGACGCCCCGGTGCTCTTTTACTCCAAGCGCTTGGCAGTCTGGCCCCAGAGCCCCGAGGAGCTCCAGGCCTACGCCGCCGGCCCCGGCCCCCGCTGGCTCTTCATCGAGCACGACGACCTCGACGAGCTCCCCTTCGAGCTGCCGATGACCGAGGTCGCCCGCGGGGCCGACCTGCGGGATGGCTACGTGCTGATGAGGAAGCCTTAGAGCCTTCCGCGGGCTTGACGGGGACGGTAAAGCGCCCTACGTTTTACCGCATGACGAGCACAGTTTCGTCCAAGGGTCAGGTAACGATTCCGTTGGAAGTCCGAAAACGGCTGGGCCTACGGGCGGGTACTACGATCACCTTCGAGCTGAGGGAAGGCGGAGCCCTGCTCAAGAAGAGTTCGGTGGGTACCCACCCGATGGATCGCCTGTCCGGCATCCTCCCCCTCGACCGACCGGTCGACGAGCTGATCGACGAGATGCGAGGCCCCCGGCCTCCCCTTATCTGACCCCCTACCCGTAAGGCAACAGCATCCGCTCGATGCTGCGGGCCCTGCCGGTCTCCTCGTCGATGTCGACGACGACGCCAGCGAGGCGGACGTCGTGCTTGGCCACTTCGAGGGCGCCGGGGGTCTGGAGGAAGAAGCGGCGCAGGGACTTCTCCACTTTCATGCCGATCACCGACTCGTAGGGGCCGGTCATGCCGGCATCGGTCAGGAAGGCTGTGCCCTTGGGCAGGATGCGCTCGTCCGCCGTGGGCACGTGGGTGTGGGTGCCCACCAGCGCCGAGATCCTGCCGTCGAGGTGGAAGCCCAGGGCCTGCTTCTCGCTGGTGGCCTCGGCGTGGAAGTCGACGAATCGCACCTTCACCCGCTCGGGTAGCTCGGCGAGCAGGCGATCGGCGGTCTCGAACGGGGAGTCGAGGTCGCTCATGAACACCCGGCCTTCGAGGTTGATCACCGCCACCGGCACACCGCCACCGGAGTTGCCGACGTAGACGCCGGTGCCGGGGTTGCCCGGCGGGTAGTTCGCCGGCCGCAGGATGCGGGGGTCCGACTCCAGGAGGGGCAGCCCTTCCTTCTTGTCCCAGATGTGGTTGCCCGAGGTGAAGCAGTCGATCGGCAGCTGCTCGATCTCGGCCATGGCATCCGGGGTGATGCCGAAGCCGCCGGCCATGTTCTCGACGTTGACCACCGTGAAGTCCACGCGGTGGCCCTCCACCAAGCCGGGTAGCAGGGCGAGCAGGGCGCGCCGGCCGGGCTGGCCGATGACGTCTCCCACGAAGAGGAGCTTCATCGGGCGTACTCGATGGAGCGGGTCTCGCGGATCACCGTGACCTTGATCTGGCCGGGGTAGGTCAGCTCGCTCTCGATCTTCCTCGCGATGTCCTTCGACAGCCACAGCGACTGCTCGTCGGAGATCTTCCCCGAGTCGACGATGATGCGCACCTCGCGGCCCGCCTGGATGGCGTAGGTCTTCTGCACGCCCTTGAACGAGGAGGCGATCTCCTCGAGCTTCTCCAGGCGCTTGACGTAGGTCTCGAGGATCTCGCGGCGGGCGCCGGGTCGGGCCGCGGAGAGGGCGTCCGCCGCCGTCACCAGCTCGGCCTCCACCGTCTCTGGGTCGTAGTCGCCATGGTGGCAGGCCATGGCGTGCACGACCTCCTCGGACTCGCCGTACTTGCGCAGCAGATCGATGCCGATCTCGAGGTGGGTGCCCTCCATCTCGCGATCGACGGCCTTGCCGATGTCGTGGAACAGGCCGGCGCGCTTGGCGATAGGGACCTTGGCCTTCAGCTCGGCGGCCATCGTGCCGGCCAGGAAGGCAACCTCCTTCGAGTGGTGGAGGGCGTTCTGGCCGTAGGAGAAGCGGTAGCGCAGCCGGCCCAGGAGCTTGACCAGCTCGGGGTGGACGTCGCCGATGTTCAGCTCGAGCAGGGACGCCTCGCCTTCCTGGCGGATCCGGTCCTCGAACTCGGCCTTGACCTTCTCGACCAGCTCCTCGATGCGGGCGGGGTGGATGCGGCCGTCGGCGATCAGGCGCTCCAAGGCCACGCGGGCGATCTCGCGGCGGTAGGGATCGAAGCCGGAGAGGATCACCGCCTCGGGGGTGTCGTCGACGATGAGGTCGACGCCGGTCGCCATCTCGAGAGTGCGGATGTTGCGGCCTTCACGGCCGATGATGCGCCCCTTCATCTCGTCGTTGGGCAGGATCACCACCGAGACCGTGGCTTCGGAGACGTAGTCCGAGGCCGCGCGCTGGATGGCCATGCCCATGATCCGCTGGGCCTGGCGACCGGCCTGCTCTCGGGCCTCGTCCTCGAGCCGTTTGATCTGGTGGGCAGCCTCGATGCGCGCGTCGCTCTCCATCAGCCGCACCAGCTCCTCCTTGGCCTGCTGGGCGGTGAGACCGGCGATCTGCTCGACGCGGGTGCGCTCCTCCTCGATCAGCCCGGTCAGCTCGGTCTCTCGATCCGCGAGGCTCTTGTCGCGGGAGGCCAGGCTGCGCTCCTGGCCGGCGACCTCCTGCTCCTTGCGGCTGAGCTCGCCGGCCCGCTTCTCGAGGCTGTCCTCTTTCTGCTGGAGGCGGCGCTCCACGGCCTCGAGCTCACTGCGGTGCTTGCGGGAGAAGGTCTCGAACTCGCCTCGCGCCTGGAGCAGCTTCTCCTTGGCCGCCAGCTCGGCTTCGCGGAGCTTCGTCTGGGACTCTCGGTCGGCATCCTCGAGCTTGCGCTGGCGCTCCTGCTCGACGCGCGCCATGCCCTCCTGGATGCGGCGATGGGCGAGCCAGAGTGCGCCACCGATCGCCAGAACGCCGATCAGGATCGCGATCGCAACAATGATGATCGGGTTCACGAGCCCCCCCTCAACTCCAGGACCGAGGACCGGTGGAGGGAAGAAGGAGGTGTTCGGAATGGAGCTCCCGGCTCGAGGCCGGAAGAACTAAGCGCATCCCCCGCCCAGCCGTGTGGGCCGCCGCGCTTAGAACCTGAAACGCGCCAAGTGGGTGTCCGCTCCACGAGCCGTTAGCGTCCCCGTACTAGCGGGGCTGGCACAGGCCACGCGGGTAATAGACTCCCGGAGTGTAAATGTTGGTTCTACAATGGGTTGACCCATCACCAACAGCGCAGGGGATGCAACTTTCATATTCCGCTTCAAGAGTCCGGACTGTACCGAGCAGCTATCCATTGAGAGCACCCGCGAGCCTCGTGACCAGCTCGGCAGCCTTCTCCTCGATTCGAGCCCTCTCCCCTTCCTGGCCTCTACGGCACTGGAAAAGTTCGTCGGACAAGTTGAGCGCCGTCAGGACCGCGAGCCGGGCCGGTTCCACCGACCCCACCCGCCCGGCCAGCTCGCGCATCTTGCGATCCACGTAACCGGCCAGCTCCTTCAGGTACTCGCCATCCTCGTGGCTGCGCAGATGGTAGACCTCCCCATGGATTTCAACTTCCAGGGTCGAGGAGGGATCGTTGTTCATCGCTCGGCCACGCCAAATCCTGCAAAACCAGAGTTACCAAGGACTTGACCCGGGCACTATACCACAAGGCTCCAGGCCGACCTTCACTCCTCGAGCAGGCGCTCCAGGGTGGCGACCAGGGCCTCGACGCGCTCGCGGATCTCCTCGCGCTCGCTCGCCCAGAGATCCTCTCCGCCTTCGGATCCGCCTTCGGAAGAGGCCGCGAGCCGCTCCTCGAGCCCGGCGACCTTGTCGGCCAGCGCGAGGTTCTGTGACTTCAGCTCCGCCAGCTTCACGGCAGCCTGTTGGACTTTGTCTTCGAGAGTCCCGAGCGCGTCCTTGGCCATGGGGTCTGTTCCTTCTGCTCAGCTGCGAGTCGCCCCGAGCTTCTCCGCCAGCCGGGCCGCGAGGGCCTCCTGGCTCTGATTGACCTCCTCCTGCGTCAGTGACCGATCTTCGGCCACGTAGCGGAAGGAGAGGGTCGAGTTGACGGTCCCCGGCAGCAGACTGGGACCCTGGTAGCGGTCCTTCAGCTCGAAGGCGACCAGGAGGGTCGAGGCCCCCTCGCGGATCGCCGCTTCGAGCTGCGCCCAGCTGATCTCCAGGGGATGGTTCAGGGTCAAGTCGGCCTCGATCGCCGGGTAGCGCGAGGGCGCCGTCACCCGCTGCGCGGCCGGCGGCTCGCCAAGGGAGTCGAGCTCCAGCTCCGCGAGGAAGAGGGCGAAAGAGTCGTCCTCGGCCAGGCGTCCCAGGTAGCCGGCGACCCGCCCTGCCACCAGCAGCTCTGCCGTCGCCCCTTCGAGCAGCCCCGGCAGCACGGCCGGCCTCGCCTCGAGCCGGCGCCCGAAGCGCTCCGCGAGGGTCTCGAGCATGCCCTTGACGTCGTGGAAGTCGAGCGAGCGGCCACCCTGCCAGGGCGAGCCGACCTCGCCCCCGGCGATCAGGCCGACGGTCTCGATCTCCTGCGGGAAGCGCTCCCCGGGCCGCTCCACGAAGACCGCGCCGACCTCGAAGAGGCGCACCGAGCCGGCCCCGCGGCGCTGGTTGAAACGCCCGCTCTCGACCAGGCCGACCGAGAGGGAGCGACGCATCACCGAGTAGCGGTCGGACACCGGGTTGGCGAGCGTCAGCGGTTCCGAGCCCGGCCGCAGACAGGGCAGGGCCCGCGCGGACTCCGGGTCGTGGAACGCGAAGTTGATCGCCTCTGCGAAGCCCGAGGCCGCGAGGTAGCTCTTGACCACCCGGCGCCGGCGCACGGCCACCGAAGCGGGCGGCTCGGAGCCGACCAGCCGCGGCAAGGTCGAAGGGATCGCGTCGAGACCATGCAGGCGGGCCACCTCTTCGAAGAGATCCGCCTCCCACACCTCACCCGAGGGCCGCAGGGGAAGGCAGTCGTAGTAGCGCCAGGTCGGGACGGCGACGGCGTAGCGCCCCGGCCCGCTCGGTGCGAGCTCGAACCCCAGGCCGGCGAACCAGCGCTCGACCTGCTCGGTCATCACGTCCACACCGAGGAAGCGCACCAGGCGGCCGAGGTCCAGGGTACCCTGGAGCCGCCAGCTCTTGTCCAGATCGAAGCGAGCGTCCACCGCACCGCTCAGCACACGCCCGCCGGCGATCTCCTGGAGCAGGCGGGCAGTCCGGTCGAGGGCCGCCACGCACGCGCCCGGATCGGCGCCCCGCTCGAAGCGGTGGGAGGCGTCCGTGTGCATGCCGAGCTTCTTGGCTCCCCGGCGCACGGACTTGGGGTCGAAGTGGGCGCTCTCGAGCAGCACGTCGCGGGTAGCGGCGGTGACCTCGGTCTCGAGGCCCCCCATCACGCCGGCCAGACCGATGGCCCGCTCGGCGTCGGCGATCACCAGCACTCCCGGATCCAGGGTTCGCTTCTGGCCGTCGAGGGTGACCAGCTCCTCGCCGGCACGCGCCCGCCGCACGCGGATCGTGGCCCCGGCGATGGTGGCAAGGTCGAAAGCGTGCAGGGGCTGGCCAAGCTCCCAGAGCACGTAGTTGGTGACGTCGACGACGTTGTTGATCGAGCGCAGACCGATGGCGGCCAGGCGCTCGATCAGCCAGGCCGGGCTCGGGCCGACGGTCACGCCACGGACGACCCGTGCCGCGTACCGAGCACCGTCGGGATGATCGAGGTAGACGGACACGGCGCCGGCCGCGGGCTCGGGAGCCTCGTCGAGCGACGCTGCCGGGCCGCGCAGGGGGCGGTCGTAGAGCGTCGCGACCTCGCGCGCCAGCCCGACGTGGCACATGGCGTCGACCCGGTTGGTGGTGACATCGACGTCGAGCACGGTGTCGGTACCGACCGTCTCCGTATGCTCGACCGAGAAGCCCGCGGCGGTGAGCCGTGCGGCGAGCTCCGCGACGGTCGGCGGCAGCTCGACGTAGTCGGAAAGCCAGGCGCAGGAGTACTTCATGGCAGGCCCACCTGGCGCAGCAAGCGCTCGTCGTTCTCGAACAGGGTGCGGATGTTGCCGATGCCGTAGCGGATCATGGCCACGCGGTCGAGGCCGAGCCCGAAGGCGAAGCCGGAGTAGCGGTCCGGGTCGATGCCGCAGCCGGCGAGCACCCGCGGGTCCACCATGCCGGAGCCCAGGATCTCCATCCAGCCGGTGCCCGAGCAGACGGCGCAACCCCCGCCCCGGCAGGTCGAGCAGGTCAGGTCCACCTCGGCCGAGGGCTCGGTGAAGGGGAAGAAGCTCGGCCGTAGCCGCATCTTGGTCTCGGGCGAGAAAAGGCGCTTGATGAAGGCCTCGAGCGTGCCCTTGAGGTCGCCGACCGTCACCCCCTCGCCCACCACCAAGCCCTCGACCTGGTGGAACATCGGCGAGTGGCGCAGGTCGTTGTCGTTGCGGTAGACGCGGCCCGGACAGATCACCCGGATCGGCGGCGTCTTGCGCGCCAGCAGGGTGCGGATCTGCACCGGCGACGTATGGGTACGCAGCAGCAGGCCGCTGGTCAGGAAGAGGGTGTCCTGGGTGTCGCGGGCCGGATGCTCGGCGGGGAAGTTGAGGGCGGCGAAGTTGTGCGCGTCGTCCTCGACCTCGGGCCCTTCGGCCACCGAGAAGCCCAGCTCGGCGAAGATCGCTTCGATCTCCTGACTGACGACGGTGATCGGGTGGAGGGCGCCCAGCGACGGTCGCCGGCCGGGCAAGGTGACGTCGATGCGGGCGCGCCGAGCCGTCTCCTCCTGCTCGCGCGCGGAGAGCTGCTCGTCCAGCGCGGCGAGACGGGCCTCGACCCGATTCTTGAGCTCGTTGACGGCCTGGCCGAAGGTTCGGCGCCGGTCCGGCGCGACGTGCTTGATCTCGGCTTCGAGGTCCCGGACCAGCCCCTGCTTGCGACCCGCCCAGGTGACGCGGAGGGCCTCCCAGCCGGCGCGGTCGGCGACGGCGGCCGCTTCCCGTTCGAAGCGCTCCGTCAAAGTTTGGAGGTCGGACATGGCGGGGCTCCCCCCTAATGAGGGGTCTGAGCGATCGCGGTGGTGCTCAGGCCGGGGCCTGAGCCAACGCCGCCTTGGCGACCTCGGCCAGGCGCGCAAACCCCGGGGGATCGCTGACGGCCAGGTCGGCCAGGACCTTGCGGTCCAGCAGGGCACCGGCGGCCTTCAGGCCCGCCATCAGCCGGCTGTAGGAGAGATCGGAGAGGTGCGCCGCGGCGTTGATCCGGACGATCCAGAGGCTGCGGAAGTACCGCTTCTTCTGGCGCCGGTCGCGGTAGGCGTAGTTGAGGGCTTTGTCGACCGCCTGCTTGGCGATCCGATAGCTGCTGGACTTCTGGCCGTAGTAGCCCTTGGCCAGCTTGAGGACCTTGCGGCGCTTGTCCGCACGCTTGTTTCCGCGCTTTACACGCATGACTACGAACCTCGTTGGGGCCCAGGAGGCCCGCTTTCCGGATCCGGCGGTGCGGCGAGAGCGCCGTCTTCGAGACCGCCGGCGGGTTGATCTCCCGGCGGACAGGTTCGACCCGCCGGTGAGGGCTTCGAGGGGCGCCTCGGGCGGCGCCCCGGCTTAGACGTCGGTGTGCAGGAGCTGCTTGATGGTCTTCTCGAAGGCGCCCTGCACCAGGGTGCCATGGCGGAGGCCGCGCTTCTGCTTGGAGGTCTTCTTGGTGAGCATGTGGCCCTTGGTCGCGTGGTGGCGCGACACCTTGCCACTGCCCGTAATCTTGAAGCGCTTCGCGGCGCCTTTGTGCGTCTTCTGCTTCGGCACGGAATGACTCCTTGGGGACGGGGACCGGGGCCGCTGAGGCCCTGCCCCGGAACAAGAGCCGAGATTCTAGGCGATGCGCCCCGGCATTACAACTCCGGCGACCGGCTCCCCACCTTCTCACGCAGGCGGGCGAGGAAGTCGGCCGGCTCGACAGATCCCAGATCCTCACCGTTGCGCAGGCGCACGGCAATGGTGCCGGTCTCCTCCTCGCGGGCGCCCACCACCAGCATGTAGGGCACCTTCTGCAGCTGGGCCTCGCGGATCTTGTAGCCCAGCTTCTCGTTTCGCCCGTCGACCTCCACCCGCACCCCGGCCTCGGCGAGGTGGGCCCGGACCTGCTCGCAATAGCCGAGGAAGCGCTCCGAAACCGGCAGCACCACGGCCTGGACCGGTGCCAGCCAGGGCGGGAAGGCCCCGGCCGTATGCTCGATGAGGATGCCCAGGAAGCGCTCGACCGAGCCCAGCATGGCGCGGTGGATCATCACCGGCCGGCGAGACGAGCCGTCGGCGACGACGTACTCGAGGTCGAAGCGCTGGGGCAGCTGGTAGTCGAGCTGGACGGTGCCCAGCTGCCACTGGCGGCCGAGGGCGTCACGGACCAGGAAGTCCACCTTGGGGCCGTAGAAGGCGCCGTCGCCTTCGTTCAAGGTGTAGGCCAGGCCACGACTGTCGAGAGCTCGGCGCAGCCCCGCCTCGGCGACGTCCCATTGCTCGTCGCTGCCGACCCGCTTCTCCGGCCGGGTGCCGATGCAGATCTGCACGTCCGAGAAGGCGAAGGTGTCGTAGATGTCGAGGATGATGCCGACCGCCCGCAGCACCTCGGCCTCCACCTGCTCGTCGGTGCAGAAGACGTGGGCGTCGTCCTGGGCGAAGGAGCGGACTCGCGTCAAGCCCGAGGTGACCCCCGACCTCTCGTAGCGGTGGAGCCGCCCGAAGTCGGAGTAGCGGATCGGCAGGTCGCGGTAGGAGTGCTTGCCGACCGCGTAGATCAGGCAGTGAGTCGGGCAGTTCATCGGCTTGACGGCGTACTGGCGCTCGTCGACCTCCGAGAAGAACATGTTCTCGCGGTAGTTCGCCCAGTGCCCGGAGGTGTGCCAGAGCTCGACGTCGAGGATCTGGGGCGTCACCACCTCGCCGTAACCGTTACGGGTGTTCAGCTCGCGGACGTAGCCGATCAAGGTGTTGTAGATCACCGCGCCCTTGGGATGGAAGAAGGGAGAGGCCGGCGCGAGGGGGTTGAAGCTGAACAGGTCGAGCTCCGGACCGAGCCGGCGATGATCGCGCAGGCGGGCCTGCTCCATCCGCTCGAGGTAGGCGTCGAGCTCGGCCTTGCTGACGAAGGCCGTGCCGTAGATGCGTTGCAGCTTCTCGCCGGCCTCGTCGCCCTTGAAGTAGACGCCGGATGCCTCGAGGAGCTTCACGGCACCGATCTGCGAGGCCCGCTGGACGTGGGGGCCGCGGCAGAGATCGGTGAAGGCGCCGTGGCGGTAGAGGGTGATGGTCTCCCCCTCGGGGATGTCCTTCAGGCGCTCGAGCTTCAAGGTGAAGCCCAGGTCGCGGAAGATCCGCGCGGCCTCCTCGCGGGAGACCTCGACCCGCTCGAAGGGGCTGTCCTCGGCGAAGATCTCGCGCATCTTGCCCTCGATCCGTTCGAGGTCCTCGGGGGTGAAGGCACGGGGAAAGCGGAAGTCGTACTGGAACTTCTCGGAGTGGTCCTGGCGGCCGGCGTCGTACTCGGCTTCGGGCCAGAGGCGGCGCACGGCGTCGGCCAGCACGTGCTCGGCCGAGTGCCGGATGAGCTCGCCAGCCTCCGGGCTCTTGGTCGTGAACAGTCGAAAGGCCCCGCCTCGCGCGAGCGGCGTGCGCAGGTCGAGCCGGACGCCGTCGAGCTCCGCGCCCACCGCATCCTTGGCCAGCCGCGGGCCGATCGACGCGGCCACCTCGAGCGGAGTCGTCCCGGGCGGGACCTCTCGGATGGATCCGTCGGGCAGAGCAAGCCTGAGAGGCTCGAGGAGATCGGCCATGGAGAACCTCTGTACGAACTAGGTAGTGAGGAAAGTGGCGAGGAGAGCCGGGGCGTGGTAGGCGCTAGCGGACTTGAACCGCTGACCTCTACCGTGTGAAGGTAGCGCTCTAACCAACTGAGCTAAGCGCCTGGACATCTCCTGCATCCTTCGAACCGAACCCGCCTGCGGGCTCGGATGGTAGGCCCGAGCGGACTTGAACCGCTGACCTCTACGATGTCAACGTAGCGCTCTAACCAACTGAGCTACGGGCCTGAGCTTGCGCGGCAACCGCGAGGCGGAGAGGCTAGCAGAGGGGCCGAGGAGAGGTCAACCGCGAGGCTCAGGCGGTCGCGAGCCGGCGCCGGATCTCGGCGGCGAAGGTCTCGAGATCCCCGAGGCGCTCCTCCACCACGTCGCGCACGATGGCGAGGTCCACCGCCACGTAACCATGCACCACGACGTTGCGGAAGCGGGCCATGCCAGCAAGCGGCTTGGCCAGCTCCGACGGCAGCCAGCCCGCCCGCACCAGCAGATCGAAGAGGTCGCGGTTGGTACGAGGCTCGCCCAGACGTTCGTCCGAAACGATGTGCGAAGCCACGTCCAGGCAAGCCTGAATGGCGACTTGGAGCGTGTAGAGCACGAAACGCTCCTCCCGCACGTCCACGGCGATCCGCTCCGGCCGTGCCAGCTCCCTGAGCTGCCGCACGTAGGTCTCGATCTCGGCGAGCTTCTTGGCCAACAGCTCCTGGTCGGTCATTGCGGCTGGCGCTCCTTCCCTTCGAGCCGGCGGTAGCGGCGCAGGTGGGGCTCGAGGTCGAAGTACTCGTTCCGGGCTCGCACCTCGAAGCGGATGCGCACGCTCGGGTCCCAGTCGAGCAGCAGACGGCCATGGAGCATCACCTGCCGCACCAAGTCGATCGGCGCTTGGTTGAGCACCACCAGCTGCACCGGGCGACCGACAGCCTGCTCGAGGTTCTCTTCGAGATCGAGGGCAAGACCTTCGAGAGTCTGCGGCGGGTCCTGCCGAAATAGCACGGCCACGTCCACGTCGCTTTCCGGTCCGAATCCACCGCGAGCCAGACTGCCGAAGAGGTACGCGGCAGCCAAGTCGTGGCGGGACTGATGGGAGAGGATCTGGCGAAGAGCTTCCTCGATCCCTTCTGGGGGTGGAGCCACACCGGATCTCGACGCCGCTGCCCGGACAGCCATAGCCGAGATGGTACCAGGCTCCACTCTACTGGCTCGGTCGCTCCTGCTACACTCCCCCGCCATGGCCCACGTCACCTTTCTCGGGGCGGCCGGTTGCGTGACTGGCAGCTCGACGCTGCTCGAATTCGGCGCTACTCGGCTGCTGGTCGATTGCGGCATGTTCCAGGGCGAGGAGGAGCTGCAGCAGCGGAACCATGCGCCTTTCCTCTTCGCGCCCCACGAGCTCGACGCCGTGGTCCTGACGCACGCTCACCTCGACCACTCGGGATTGCTGCCCAAGCTGGTGGCGGCGGGCTTTCGCGGGCCGATCTACGTTTCGCGCGCCAGCCGAGCCCTGGTGGCGCTGATCCTCGAGGATTCGGGTGAGATCCAGGAGGAGCAAGCGCGCTACGCCCGGCGCAAGGGCTACAGCCGACACGGCGACCCCCGGCCCCTCTACACCGTGGCCGACGTCGCCGAGACGATCAAGATGCTGCAAGCCCTGCCCTTCGACGAGAGCCGGGAGATCCTGCCGGGGATCCACCTGCGCCTGCGCCGGGCCGGTCACCTGCTCGGCGCCGCGTCGCTCGAGATCGCGGCGAAGGGTGCGGACGGCGAGCGCCGGCGCTGGTGCTTCTCCGGCGACGTCGGCCGCTACGACGTGCCGATCCTGAAGGACCCACAGCCTCCCCTCGACCCACCCGACACCCTGCTCCTCGAGTCCACCTACGGCGACCGTTTGCACGCCAAGGAGGACTCCGCTGCCCGGCTCGAGGAGATCATCCGCAACACCTTCGCGCGCGGGGGCATGGTGATCATCCCCGCCTTCGCCCTCGGCCGCACCCAGGAGGTGCTCTACGACCTGGCCGAGCTCGCCGAGCGCGGCGCGGTGGACCCCGGCTCGGTGTTCCTCGACAGCCCGATGGCGATCGACGCCACCGCCCTCTACCAGCAAGCCAGCAGCGAGCACGACGAAGACCTGGCCGAGCTCGTGACGAGCGGCGACTCCCCCCTCGCGACCGGTCTCTTCCGGCGTTGCCGGCGGTCGGAGGACTCGAAGGCCCTGAACTCCCGGCGCGAGCCGGCCGTCATCGTCGCCGCGAGCGGCATGGCGGAGGCCGGGCGGGTGGTCCATCACCTCCTCCACCGCCTGCCCGACCGCAACAGCTCGGTGGTCTTCACCGGCTACCAAGCATCCGGCACTCGCGGCCGGGCGTTGCTCGAGGGAGCTTCCTTCGTTGGCATCCACGGACACGAGGTGGCCGTTCGGGCCGAGATCCACGCCCTCCACGGCCTCTCGGCCCATGCCGACCGCGACGAGCTGCTGCACTGGTGCCGCGCCCTGCCCGGCGTGCCCTCGCGGGTCTTCCTGAACCACGGCGAGGATCCGGCTCGCAAGGCGTTGGCGGCCTCCCTGACCGACCTCGGCTTCCCGCGGCCGGAGCTGCCGGCGATCGGTACCCGCGTGCCCTGGTGAGCGCCCGAACGTAATCCGAGCCTTAACCCTCGCCGCCTAACCTCCCGGCAGTGCCGTGAGCCGCCCGGCTCAGCCGCCCGGGAGGAGGGCTGGTGCAGATCAAGACGATCCTGCTGGTGGACGACGCCAAGACGACCCTGTTCCTGGAGGAGATGCTCCTCGCCGGGAAGTACCGGGTGGTCAAGGCCACCAGCGGCCCCGAGGCCCTGAGCCGGGCCGAGGCCGAGCGGCCCGACCTGGTCCTCCTCGACCTGGTGATGCCCGAGATGGACGGCCTCGAGACCTGTCGCCGCCTGCGTGCTCTCGAGGCCACCCGCGACGTGCCGATCCTCTTCGTCACCCCCAGGGGTGAGGAGGACCGGCTCGCCGATCGCCCTGCCTGCTCTCCGAGCGACGTGATCACCAAGCCGATTCAGGGCCCCGAGCTGCTCACCAAGGTCCGTAGCCTCCTCCCCGAGTAAACAGCTGTCCCCTTCTCCACCGCCAGCGGGAACCTTGTTTCCCGGAGGCTGTGCACCGGCATCCCTGCGTTAGCTGTGGGCAAGCCCGACTTCGCCATGACCCGCCCCGCGCTCCTCGAGACCGCCGCCGAGGCCGACGACCCCTTGCTGAAGCGCTGGCGGGGGGTGCTCGACGATCTGCGCTCCGGTCACTTCTCGATCACTCGCGCGCTCGCGGCCCTGACCCTGGTGGCGGAGTCGGCCGAACGGGCGGTGCTGCTCCTCGCTCTCGACGACCATCTGGTGGCCCTCGGCGCGTTCGGCTTCGCCGAGCCCAGCGGCCTGGCCCTCGCCCTGGCCACCCGGCGGCTGGTCCTGCCCGCCACCGCGGCGCCGCGGTTTCGCCAGGTGATCCGGGAGGGCAGGGTTCGGGTCATCCACTTCGACGCCGGCGACCTGCCGCCCGTGCTCGCCGCGCGGATCGGGCGACCGCGCCGCCCAGAGGGGATCCTGCTGCCCGTGGCGGGGAAGAGCCGAGGCCACTCGGTGATCTATGCCGACAACGGGCCTCTCGACTTGCCCATCGCCAGTCCGGAGACGCTCGCGACCGCCGTCGCCGAGGTGGTGCGGGCCTTCGACGCCGCTCAGGCCGGAAGCGCCTGATCGCTCTTGCCCGCTCCCGGCCGGGTGGGTACAATGGCGCCTCCCGCTTGCCCCGGGGCAGTAGCTCAGCTGGGAGAGCACCACGTTCGCAACGTGGGGGTCGAGGGTTCGAATCCCTTCTGCTCCACCATTTCACTCACTTCGCGTGCCGCACTCCTGCCTGGGCTCTGCCAGACCGGAGCCGCGGTCAGGTTGAGGCGGCACCCAGCAAGATGCGCGCTACGTCGTCAGGGCGCTCCAACGAGGAAAAGTGGCCGGTGCGGGGCAGGGTGAGTCGTCGAACATCCGCCAACGAGCTTGCCACCTGATCTCGCTCGGCGGGCCGAGACCAGTCATGGTCGCTGTAGACCAGGGTGACCGGCGCTGACACTGCCGCATAGCGGCTCCGCGCGTGGTTGAATCCCTCGAGGCTGCGGTAGACCGCTCGGGCCACCCTCGAGTAACCCTCGCGGCGGCCGCTTCTCAACAGCTCGAGCAAGAAGTCCTCTGGCAGCTTGGACTTGTCGACGAAGCCGCCGTGCAGCACTGCGCGCATGATCGGCCGGGGCTCGAGGCTGGCGAACACCGGTCCTATCCCGGGCAGCCGTACGCTCGTGATGATGAATCGGGCGAGCCAGTTGCCGCGCTCCAGTCCACTAGGGTAGTCGTAGCTGTTGAACGCAACGACCCTGTTCACCCTGCCTCCTAGATCGATCGATGCGGACAATGCGAGGGCGGCGCCGAGCGATTCACCGGCCAGCGTGACACCGTGAAGGTTCAGCCCACTGGCGAATTCGACGACCGCGGCTCGTAACTCCGGCTCCTCGTACCTTGCTCCTGCGACGATGTCCGACCATCCCATCCCTGAGAGATCCAGCGCATAGACCGTGTAGTGATCCCACAGCAGCGGAATCACTCGCTGGAAGTAGTCCAGCTGGGTGCGGACGGTGTGCATCAGAACCAGTGCCGGGCCAGTGCCCGCGGTGTAGTAGCGCAGCCGCGAACCATCGGCCCGCGTGAAAAACCGGACCTCGCCTCGGCCGTGGCTCCACGTTCTCGTGTAAGTCGTGTCTGGAACGTCGCTGTGCTGCATCTCTTCCTCTCTAGGTCTGGGTGTCGGTCGATGTGCGAGCCCCACAGACTCGGAACGACGCGGCCTGGTCTTGCCCCGGCTATGCGGAGCTCTGCA
>JBIOYC010000056.1:0-27222 GCA_044869955.1 Thermoanaerobaculia bacterium
TCCGGGCCGGCACCCCCTCCCTCGCCAGGCTCGCGGAGCTGGGCGTGGCCCGCGTCAGCCACGGCCCGGGACCCTTTCTCGCGGCGATGAAGCGGCTCGAGGAGGCGGCCCGGGCGGCGATGGGGTAGGCGGGCGGGAGCAATCCGGCGCAAGTAGGCGGCCGCATTTGCACGGTATCCCGGAAAGCGTTAATCTCTCGGCACGAGGGCCGCCAACGGTGATCGTTTCGTTCGGGGATCGGGGGACCGAGGATCTCTTCCACAATCGGGGTGGGAGAGATCCTCGCCACTACCCGCCTGACATCGTCCGTAGCGCTCTCCAGAAGCTCGACATGCTCAATGCGGCACGCAACCTCCAGGATCTCCGCTCGCCGCCGGGAAACCGGCTGGAGCAGCTCCGGGGTGACCTGCGAGGTCTCCACAGCATCCGGATCAATAGCCAGTGGCGCATCGTCTTCCGGTGGCAAGGTGCGGATGCGCACGAGGTCCGGATCGTCGACTACCACTAGACCGTCAGAAGGAGCCCCCACCATGATTCCGGAGAACCGCATTCCCACCCATCCGGGCGAGATCCTCCTCGAGCAGTTCCTCGAGCCGCTCGGAGTCACGCAGGTTCAGCTGGCCGAGCACGTTGGAGTGCCGGTGCAGCGGATCAACGAGATCGTCCGTGGCAAGCGGGGCATCACACCGGCGACCGCTTGGCTGCTCTCCCTGGCATTCGATACCACCCCGGAGTTCTGGCTCAACCTCCAAGCGAACCACGACTTGGCCCGGAACAGGCCGGAGCGGCCGGTGGCACGACTGCTCGTCGCGAGCTAGTGAGGAAGGGGTCGCCGCTCATCCCTCGGTCCCTCCGCCCAGCAGCAGCGCCACGACGACCTCGAACACTTCCATTGCGCCTCCGAGCTTCGGAGCGAATTGCGGCACCGCACGATACCTCACGAGTCCCTTCTCGCCGTGGCGCGTTTGGCAACCACATTGGCGCGTTCTGCGAATGACCCCGCCCTCCCGACGGCCTAGACTGCCCACCGGCAGGAGGAGCATGGACATGAACGAAACGACCACGGCGACGTTGACGACACCGGCCGCTCCGGCGGCCGAGACCTACCAGGCCAGAGCCTACGCAGCAGCGAGCGCGACCTCGCCCTTGGCGCCGTCGACCCTCCAGCGCCGCACGCCGGGGCCACGGGACGTGCAGCTCGAGGTCCTTTTCTGCGGGGTCTGCCACTCGGACCTGCACCAGGTCCGCGACGAGTGGCACCACACCATGCCCACCGTCTACCCCTGCGTTCCGGGCCACGAGATCGTCGGCCGCGTGGTGGCGGTGGGCCGGGATGTCCGCAAGCTCAAGGAGGGTGACCTGGCGGCCGTGGGCTGCATGGTCGACTCGTGCGGGACCTGCTCCGCGTGCCGCGACGGGCAGGAGCAGTTCTGCGAGGGCCCCGCGACCTTCACCTACAACTCCCACGACCCGCATCTGGGGGGCGTCACCTACGGCGGCTACTCGGAGAGCCTCGTGGTCGACGAAGCCTTCGCGCTGCGGGTGCCGAACCGGCTGGACCTGGCCGGAACGGCGCCGCTGCTCTGCGCCGGCATCACCACCTATTCGCCCCTGCGGCACTGGAACGTCCGCGAGGGGCAGAAGGTCGGCGTCGTCGGTCTTGGCGGGCTCGGGCACATGGCCGTGAAGCTCGCCAACGCCTTCGGCGCGCGGGTCGTGGTGTTCACGACCTCACCCGGCAAGGCGGAAGACGCGGTCCGGCTGGGAGCTCACGACGTGGTGGTCTCCCGCCATGCCGCCGAGATGCAGAAGCACCTGAGCAGCTTCGACTTCATCCTCGACACGGTGTCCGCCGTGCACGACCTCAACCCCTATCTCGACCTCCTGAAGCGCGACGGTACGCTCACCATGGTGGGGGCGCCGGAGCCCCCGCTGCCCCTGGGCGTGTTCAGCCTCCTCTTCGGCCGGCGGCGGCTCTCGGGCTCGATCATCGGCGGGATCCAGGAGACCCAGGAAATGCTGGACTTCTGTGCCGAGCGCGGGATCACGGCCGACGTCGAGCTGATCCCCTTCTCGAAGATCAACGAGGCATACGACCGGCTCTTGAAAGGCGACGTAAAGTACCGCTTTGTCATCGATCTGGCCAGAGAGCCATGGTGAACCGATTCCGCGTATCGACCCTGCTGGCACGCAAGCTCGAGGAGCTCGGCGTGCCTCCGGTGGGCGTGTTGCGCCACGCCGGCCTGCCGGTGGGGTTGTTCGACCAGGAGAGGATCCTGGTCAGCACGGAGGAGCTCTTCGCCCTCTACCGGGGGATCGCGGAAGCCAGCGACGATCCGGCGATCGGCCTCAAGCTCGGGACCGAGCCTCGCGTCGAGCGTTACGACCCGATCGGCATGGCGGCGGTGTCGGCACGGTCGCTCCGGGACGCGCTCGAGCGGCTGGCGCGCTACAAGCAGCTCACCTGTCCCGAGGAGCTCCGCGTGACGGAGCGAGGCGACGAGTGCCGGGTGCAGTTCCGGTGGCTGCTCGCCGACCAGACGGAGCCGCCGGTGCTGGCGGACGTCTGCTTCGCCTGGGTGGTCGGCATCGCCCGCCGGGGCACCGGCGATCTCGTCAACCCGAAGTGGCTCGAGCTTCGCGGATCGACCCGGGACCGCCAGATGTACGAGGCGCACTTCGGCTGCCCGGCCCGCTTCGAGGGCCGGGAGAACGCGATCGTGTTCGCCCGGGCGGACCTCGATCGACCCTTCCTCACCCACAACGCTGAGCTCTTCGCGATGCTCGCCCCACAGCTTGAGGCCGAGCTCGCCCGGGCGCTCGCCTCGCGAGAGATCGGCGAACAGGTCAAGGGGATCCTGAAGCGGCAGCTGGCCGGGCGGCGGCCGGGGATCGAGGACGTTGCGAGAGAGCTCCGCCTCAGCTCGCGGACGCTGCAACGGCGACTGGCGGAGGACGGCGCGTCGTTCCAGCAGCTCGTGCAGGAGGCGCGGCGCGAGCTGGCCCGCCACTACCTGCTCTATTCCTCGCTCGAGCTCAACCAGACCGCGTACCTCCTGGGCTACGAGGACGCCCATTCCTTCTTCCGCGCCTTCCACGACTGGGAGGGCAGCTCCCCCGGCGAATGGCGCACGTGTCACGCGCCGGCGACTCGACCTCACCTCGAAGGAGACACGATGCAGCAGCGCAAGCTCGGAAACAGCGGCCTCACGGTCTCGGCCCTCGGGCTCGGTTGCATGGGCATGAGCCAGTCCTACGGCACCGCCGAGGAGCGGGACGAGGCCGAGTCCATCGCCACTCTCCACCGCGCCCTCGAGCTGGGGGTGACGTTCCTCGACACGGCCGAGGCCTACGGGCCCTACACGAACGAGGAGCTGCTGGGTCGCGCCCTCCGCGGCAAGCGGGACCAGGCGGTCCTCGCCACCAAGTTCGGCTTCAAGCTCCAGAACGGCAGCATCACGGGAGTGGACAGCCGGCCCGAGCACGTCCGCGACGTCGTCGAGGCCTCCCTGCGGCGCCTCGGAACCGACCACATCGACCTGCTCTACCAGCACCGCGTCGATCCCCAGGTGCCGATCGAGGACGTGGTCGGCGTCATGGCCGACCTCGTGCGCCAGGGCAAAGTACGCTTCCTCGGCCTCTCCGAGGCCGGCGAGCAGACCATCCGCCGGGCCCACGCCGTGCACCCGATCTCGGCGCTCCAGAGCGAGTACTCCCTGTGGGAGCGCAACCTCGAGCCGCGGATCATCCCCCTGCTGCGCGAGCTGGGAATCGGGCTCGTCCCGTTCTCGCCGCTGGGCCGCGGCTTCCTCACGGGCGCGGTGAAGCGCGCCGAGGAGTACCCGGAGGGCGACTTCCGCCGTGGCGACCCGCGCTACCAGGGTGCGAGCTTCGACGCCAACGTGAGCGCCGCCTCGGCCGTGCGCGACCTGGCCGCGAAGAGAGGCGTCACCCCGGGGCAGATCGCCCTCGCCTGGTTGCTCCACAAGGGCCCGGACGTCGTGCCGATCCCGGGCACCAAGCGTCGCCGCTACCTGGAGGAGAACGCCGCCGCGGTGGAGATCGCTCTCGACGCGGCCGAAATGGGCACTCTCGACGAGGCCCTGTCGCCGGACAAGGTCTCCGGACCGCGCTACGGCGCGCAGATGATGGCGATGTTGGACCGCTAGGCGGGCGTGCCGGCCGCGGCAGCGGCGCGCCGGGCCCTGAGGAGCCAGAGGCGCCACAGCCCCCAGCACAGGGCGAGGCTCACCGCGATGTTGAGGAGCGAGTCCTCGGGCCCGAAGGCTCCGCCGGTCCACAGCTCGGAGCCCTGGGTGAGGGTCGTAAACGGCGCCTTCGCTCGCCACGCCTCCTCTCCCGAAAGCGGCAGGCCGAGGGCGAAGATGGTGGCGTTCCAGCAGCAGTGGTGGGCCGTGGACACCCAGAGGTTGCGCGAGACGAGGAAGACGCCCGACCAGATCAGGCCCGCGAGGGTGACCGACAGCAGGGTGATCCAGCGCGCACCGTCGTTCGCCATGTGCATGGCGCCGAAGATCCCGGCGCTCGTGGCGAGCGCCGCTGCCGTGCCGATGCGCCGTTCGAGGGTCTGCAGGAGGATGCCCCGGAAGGCCACTTCCTCGATCACCGCGGCGATGAGGATCTGGCCGAGCACGTCGGGAGCCTGGGCGAAGCCGCGGAAGCCGACCAGCTGATAGTGGCCGGAGAGGCACAGCACGAAGATCGACACGCCGATCGACAGGGCGCCGGCCACGGCGGCGAGCAGCGTCCACTTCCAACGCAGCGACAGCTCGTGCACCGCGCGGCGCTGGTAGAGGCGGACGAACGCCCAGTAGGAAAAGACCACCGCCGTGAGGACGCACACCCGCCGCACGAGGGACGAGGCGCTCTCGTCGAGCGAGAAGGCCCGCACGAGCAGAGGTAGGAAGAGCAGGTGGCAGGCGGCGAGGGCGGCGGCCAGGAAGCCGAAGGCAACCCCCAGCTCGAGCAGACCGCCGAGCAGGAAGCGGGTCCGCGACAGGCGGTCGCCGGTCACCGGACCAGCCTCCCCTCGAAGGCCAGATGCGCGTAGCGCTCCTGGTCGAAGAGCGCGACCTCGGAGAGCGGCGCCAGCCCGCGGCCCAGGAACGAGCCGTCGGGCACTCCCAGCCGGCGGGTGATGGTGCGGTTGAAGCTGCGGACGTTGGCGATGGGGCTCGGCATTTGCCTGACTTTAGTCAGAGAAATGGCGAGGCGTCAAGAGTCCGGCCGGGGAGGGCCCCGGCGCTGGTCCCGGGGGTTGCCGACCGGCGCGCGCGAGGGTGATCGGGGGGCCGCAGCTCGTGTACCGCTTCGAGTGGCTCTGCCGGCGGGTGTCTGACCAAGGAATCACTCCTCTCGGTGTGGGGGGTAGGGTAGAGCTGAGGACCTACCGCCTCCCTCTACTGCGCCTCGAGCCACGAAGGCTCTCTCTTGAGTTGTGTCAAGATACGGGTACGTTTCGTACCCGGAGCGCAGCAATCCGCTAACCAAGAGCCCCTCTCAGCCACCGCGGAAGACCTTCTCTTGGCCCGCCCACTCAACCTAGAGGCGTTCCTCGCCGATTGGCCGGTCTTCACGCTGGCTCAGTTCGCTTCGGCCCGTGGCGACCCCGAGCGCCGCGGGGCTGCCCGGAACCAGCTCAAGCGGCATCTGGCGCGAGGCCGGTTGAAGGCCATGGCCCGCGAACTCTACGCCGCTGTGCCGCCAGGTCTGGATCCCGAGCGATTCCAGCCCGATCCCTTCTTGCTCGCCGTCGCTGTACGGCCCGAGGGGGTGTTTGCGTACCACAGCGCGCTGGAGCTGCTGGGCGTGGCCCACTCGGTCTGGGGGGAGTATTCGCTGCACTGTGATCGCCGCCGAGCCCCACTCGAGCTTGGGTCGAAGCGGATTCTCTTCCTGACCACCCCGGTCGCCCTGGAGCGCCGAGGGCTCCAAACTCTCGCAACCCGAGTGGTGCCGCACATGACCCGCCACCTGGTCGCGACCGGGCCTGAACGCACCCTGGTCGAGGGCCTCAGGCAGCCCCACCGCGTTGGCGGCCTCGAGGAGCTTGCCACTTCGGTCAGTGGCTTCCGCTTGCTGGACTTCAGCCTCTTACAGCAGGTTCTCGAGGTCTACGACGAGCACACACTCTGGTCTGCCGTGGGTTGGTTGAGTGAAACCCACCGACAGGCATGGTCAACTCCCGACGACTTCCTGGACGCATGCCATCAGCGGCGGCCGCGCCAGAACCAGTACTTGGTGGGGGGGTTGCGCGGTGGAGACTTGATCCGCGAATGGCGGCTCATCGTGCCACCTCACCTGGTCAGAGGATTCGAAGGCCATGCTCCCGACGGCTAGAGAGCTGCTACGCCTGGCCGAGGCCGGCGGCTTCGATACCGGAGCCCTCGAGAAGGTGATCCGCTTGGCGGAGCTGTTGGATGGCGTCGAGCGCCAGCCAGAGCTCAAAGGGTCGCTTGCGCTCAAGGGCGGCACTGCGCTCAATCTTTTCGCTGGTCCGCCGCGGCGTCTGTCGGTCGACCTCGACTTCAACTTCATCGGAGCCGAAGATCGCGACCAGATGCTCGCGCTCAAGCCTCGTGTTGAACACCTGCTGGAAGCAATCGCCCGAAGCCAGGGGTACAGCCTCCAGAAGTCCGCACCAGCCCATGCGGGAAGCAAGCTGTTCTTGGGCTACACCCGCATCAGCGACGGCCAGGCTGATCGTGTCGAGCTGGACGTCAACTACCTCCATCGAGTCTGCCTCCTACCGACGGAGAGGCGCAGGATGTGGCGCCCGGACGGCGAGAGCCCCGAGGCAACCCTGCTTTCCTGGGCAGAGATCGCAGCGGGCAAGCTCGTGGCTCTCCTGGACCGAGCAGCGCCGCGCGATGCCTGGGACGTAGCGCAAGTTCCAGGCATTTCGCCGTGGCCCTGGCCGCCGGTTGCCTTTCGTTCGATCTTCATCGCCCTTGCCGGCTCTCTCCCGCGAGGGCTCCCGGACTACGGCGAGCACAGCCTCGCTCGCATCACGGAGACCGAAGTGTCGCGACTGCTCTGGCCCATGTTGATCAGGGGCGAGAGACCCAAAGCCAGCTCGTTGCGCGAGGCTGCCTGGGCCGTGCTCTCTCCCCTGCTAGCACTCTCCTCGCCCGAGCGAGAATATTGTGAGCGTTTGCAGAGGGGCGAGCTTGTCCCCGAGCTACTGTTCCCGGGCAACGCGGAGATTGCAGAGCGCGCTCGGCGGCACCCCGGACTCCAGTGGAAGGCTCAGCACGCTGGCGAGCATGCCCGGAAGAGCAACCGGCCAAAGCCGTGGCCGCAAGACGGAGTGTTCAGCGGCTAGAGCGGGCAGGTCATCATCGCCAGCCGCCCTGGCAGCTGGCAGATCCAGGGAGATTGGGCTGGGGGGAGAACCGTGGTAGCGCTTACGGGATTCGAACCCGTGTTCCAGCCGACTGCGAGCGGGTCTGCACTTTCCAGGACGCCGCTGCGGCGGGCGTCTTCGTGCCCGGCCACGTGGTGAAGCAGTGCGAGGAGGCCGCGCGGGCGGGGATCGGGTGATTGCGAGGGAGGCTCGACCGATGATTCCAGACAACCGCCATCCCACCCATCCGGGGGAGATCCTCCTCGAGCAGTTCCTGGAACCCCTCGGGGTCACCCAGGTGCAGCTAGCCGGGCACCTCGGGGTGCCGGTACAGCGGATCAACGAGATCGTCCGTGGCAAGCGGGGGATCACGCTGGCAACGGCCGGGCTGCTCGTCCTTGCGTTCGACACCACCCCGGAGCTCTGGCTCAACCAGCAAGCGAATCACCACCGGGCCCGGAACCAGCCAGAGCGGCCGGTGGCTCGGCTGCTCGTCGCGAGCTAGCGACCGCCAGCTGCCTCATCGCCATGGTCGCGGCCACCCACGAATACCCTCTCCTGGTCCGCGACCGCGACCAGTAGGCCATCGCCGGGAGCTGGCAGCTGGCAGCTGGCGGTGCGGCTGTGGGCGGACTGAGAGGAGCCCGGCCGATAGCTCTCTCCGCCGGCAGCCGTTGGCCAGTGGTCGCCATGTATCGCAGGAACTTCAGGAGACCAGGGTCTTGGCTGGTTCACGCAACGTTCTCGCGGACAATCATGGCTCGGCAACGGTGGGCAAGTCACACGCCTTGACAGCGTGGCCATAATGTGGCACCAATGTAGTCCATGCTACAGCGGAAGCCACGAAATGCCCTGCGAACTGAGCAGATCCGGATCCGCGTCACGCAAGACCAGAAGGAGAGGCTCGTCGCTGCTGCCACTCAGGCCGGGCTCGGCGTGTCGAGCTGGCTTCGGGCCGTCGGCCTTCAGGCGGCCGAGGAAGCGCAGACGAAGAAGCGATGAGAGGGCGCCAGCCAGACGCGGAGGAACGACTACGTTCCGCACTCGCTTCGGCGAAATATACAGCCGGCAGCACCCACGGCTTCTACCTGTATCCAGCTCGGTTCTCGCCCGAAATTGCGAGGGCTGTGGTCGAGGCCTTCACGGAGCCAGGTGAATGCGTCCTGGATCCCTTCATGGGTGGTGGTACCGCCGTCGTCGAGGCGCTCAGCATTGGGCGGTCCGTGCTCGGAGTCGACCTGAACGCCCTGGCGCACTTCGTCGCAGACGTGAAGACTCGACCTCTCTCTAGCCGAGACGAGGCCGCCATCCAATGGTGGGCCTCGGGCGCCGCTTCGAGTGCGCAGTGGACGCCGGTCGAGTGCATGGCCGATGTCCATAACCTCCCGATCCCGATGAAGCGCTTTCTCTCAGCAGCTCTTGCTAGGACAGAGGACCTCGACTTCCCGCGACAGCGCGCCTTTGCCCGTGGCGTGCTCTTGCGCCTTGGTCAGTGGGCTCTTGATTGTCGGGACCACACTGCTCCCAGCAGACAGGAGCTCGCGGAGAAGCTGCCAGCGCTAGCGGAGCAGATGCTCGCGGGACTGAGCGAGTTTGTTGAGTCGTGTCAAGCTGCAGGTATCCCGAAGAACCGCATAGTAGGGACCAGGCGCCTGTTGTGCCGCGACGCCGCTGGACTTCACGAAGATCCGCGCGTTGAACAACTCCAGGTGCGGCCACGCCTCGTCTTCACATCTCCACCGTACCCGCGTGTCCATGTCCTCTACCACCGTTGGCAGGTGCGAGGGCGGCGAGAGACCCCAGCTCCTTATTGGATCGCTCAAGTGCCGGATGGCTTCTACGCGAGCCACTACACGGGGGGAAGCCGCACGCCGACTGGAGAACAGAACTACTTCTCGATGATCCGGGACGTGTTCAAGTCGGTGCGACGAATCATCGCGCCCGACGCCGTCGTGGTTCAACTCGTCGGGTTCGCTGATTTCAAGCGACAACTCCCGCTCTACCTGTCCACGATGGCGGAAGCCGGCTTCGATGCCGACGCCGACTCTACGGGCAGCGGCCTGATTCGGAACGTACCCAACCGCAAGTGGTACGCGAAGCTCCAAGGGGACGTTGATGCCTCGTCCGAGGTGCTCCTGTTCCACCGGCCGCGCCGGCCTTTGTAGTAGGCGGCGCTGCTGTTAAACGGCTGCCTGTGGACCGCGGTAAAGAGTCCTAATCAGCGGGATGATGATCCGTGCGATCCCGTCACAGTAAAGGCTGACGCGCTCAAGCTCGTCGACCTCACCTTCCTCGTCGATTCCGCCGTTGCCGTTCTTGAACTCGGTCTTGGTCTCAGCCCTGTCCTGAACTTCCTTTTGCATGCCGAGGGCGCAGAGCAAGAGGCCATACTTGAACCAGTACTCGATGAGCGGATGCTCCTCCTCCTTCGAGCGGACCAGAGCATCTGTGAGGTATGCGTTCTTTCTGTTGGCGAAGTACTCGAGCCCCCCGCTGTCGTCGTGCAAGATCTTGAGCGAGACCTTAGGATCGTCGTAGTCCTTCCACTTGATCTCGGGGATCGCTAGGGTCGGCGCATGAGTCCGAGTTCCAGGCTGGCTGCGAGGGCCTCGTTGGTTCGGCCCCGGCCGCCTTGGGTCTGACTCGGGTTCGGCCACCAGAGCGAAGCGGGCCACGAAGGGTGAGTTCCTTGTCTCAGTTTGGAGATCCTCCACGCGGACCTCCACATCGATACGGTCGCATGGCTTGGCGTCCCAGGGGACTCGGAGCAAAGCGTTCCAGCGCCCGTTCCAAAGGTTCTGGTGCTCGACGAGGTTCGGTGGCGAGACGCTGAGAGACCCCGGTGAGTCGCTTCTCTTGAAGTAGTCGTTCGCCGCGTCGGTCTCGAACTCCACGCGGCACGTCAGGTTGACCGGACATGCCTTTACCAACCCACCTGGCGGGTTCTTTGTCAGGCGGAAGTAGGTTGGGAACCTCTTGCCTGCGAAGGGAACCTCAGGGCCAGGTCCGGCCTTTGTGATCAGGCGGTCGCCACTTCCGAAGAGCCGCGCGAGCAAGGGGTCAGCCTTCAGGAGCTCATTGAAGAGGTTCTGCGTCTCGTCTTCGTCGCTAAGAGTGTCCTCGATCTCCTTCTTCCGGCGCGAGGCGTTGAGCTGGCGAAGGCCAGCGTGGTCCCGCAGCACCTCCTTGAGTCGGTCCACAACCTCGTCATACACCTCGTTCTTCCTCACGCGGTCGCGCGACGCCATGAAGAAGTCCTCTCTTACCCCGGGGTCCATCGCCGTACAGTCGATCGACACGAGGAGGTGGTCCTTCAGGTAATCGAACTTCAAATGGCGGGCTACGAAGTCTGAAGGAAGACTGCCGTGAACTTGGCCGTTGACCGTAAAGAACACGCCGTGTGGAATGTGCCGGGTCTTCACGGATTCACGGAACACGGCGACTCGATAGGGCAGCAGCCCAACTCCGCGGAGATCGAGGTCTGCGTAGGCTGGGAAACCCTCCTCGACCTTCGAGTCTTCCGGCGCGTCATCTGACCCGATTGTGGCCCAGATGCCGGCAACGGTCGTGCTGAAGTAGTTGGCCCGGTACTCGCGCGTCTCGGTGAGTCGGAAGGGGAGGCAGGGGGAGTGCAGGAAGCGCTCGAGTTCGTAGCGTGCCTCGAGAGTCGCGATGCCCCTCCCGCCCTTCCACTCGAAGTTATACAGCTTCACACACGTGCCGAATGGCAGATCGAGCATGTAGGGCCGCGGCTGCACTGTGCTCCGATCCTCGGGTAGCACTTTCACCGCCGCCGCGGCGAAGCGTGGCACTTGTCCTCCCGGAGCGAGGTAGACGTACATCGAACTCGGGCGTGACGGAGCCGGCTTCATGCGGCGCACGATGGTGAACCCCCAGAGGTCCTTCGAGGAGTCGCCTTGTCGTGCCGGAAGGTCTGGATGCCTGCGGGACACGATGAGCTGCATTTTGTGCTTGCCGCAGAACGGAAGAGCGCCCGTACCCCCGCAGTTGTACTTCCCCTGAACAAAGGGGATACCGACCTTGTTCTCGCGAATCAGGGAGAGGAAGGTGGCGGGAAAGTCGTCCGGGCTCTGGCCTTCGCCTTTGTCAATGATCAAGTAGGACGGAGAGGTCTTCCCGCCGAGGACGACGGCATGGAGCCCCTTTGCGAGTTCGGTCTGTTCCTTGGCCACGAGGTTGGAGAGCAGACCATCCTTCACCTGGAAAAACTCTCCGACCGCCCGAGTCATGCTCTCGGGCGCGTCCGAGCCCTTGGGGTCGATGCCACGCTTGAGGCACTCCGCCATCAGCAGGGCGTCAATGCCGTTGACGATCTTCTCGACGAATGCGGCGGTCGCCTCGGTCTGCTGGTTCGTGACGACGGATCGGTTGTTGGGCATGTCCCCGAGCGGGTGCCAGACCTTTTCATTCTCCAGGCCGTACCCCGCCTGAGTGAGGATCTCATCCGCGCGGTCCTCGTCTTCGGCGTGAAGCAGGCGATCAAAGAGGGTGATCTCGTCCATTGGCGGGCTCTCCTCTCCCTCACGCCTGCGCCAAGGCATTGCCGCCCTTTGGCGCTCCACGACCGGCGAGCCGTTGCTCCCTTGCGGACACGCTGAGCCCAAGAATGCGCTTGAGGACGGCGAGGGTTTGAACTCTCGCTTGCCTGTTCGATACGACCGAGCCCGCCGTGATGCACACGTTGTCCCAAACCGGATTGACCTTCGAGCCAACCGACTTCCGCCAGTCGACTTCCCCCAAGGGCTCGAGTCGAGCTCGCCAATCACGCGGACGCTCCTCCATAAGCGCTCGCCCCGCGCCCCCAAGTGCTCGCATCACGACAGCATGTGTGTTGATCTTCTCTTGGCGCAGCTCAGGTGCCTTGAGGTCGCCAGCGGCCACCTTGCGCCAGTCAGCGATCACCGCGCTCAGGGCCGTCCAGTACTCCACTGCCAGGCTGAGCTTAGATTCGTAGCCCTGACTTCCACGCCTATCCACCTTCTCACCGACAAGCTCTTCGTTTGCGTCGTAGAGTGTGGACAGGGTGAAGAGCTTCGGCGACCGAATCGGGATGGTGATCCGCTCCTTGTCGACCATGCCCCGAAACGCGTCTACCATCTCGGAGACATCCATAGTCAAGGACGAGAGGTTATCGCGGTGGTCGTAAAGAACATCGAGCGACTTGGAGGTCTTATGCGCGTAGCGGTTGAGGTCCGTGAACATCTGTTGAAGCCGCTCAAGGCTCTCCATCGGGAACAACAGAACCGAGATCTTGTCTTTGCCCAGGGCGGGGTTCTCCTTGATTGCTGCGGCGATGCCGGCTGACCTGTGCTGACCGTCGTTGATGACCAGTTCGAGGTTCTCGAGTTCCATCTCAAGAGTGCCGAGGTCCGAGTTCTCCGCGATGGGAGTGAACTTGACCTCCGAGGAGTAGGACGCAGTGATCGAGGAAAAGAGATAGCCGTCTTCGTTGTCGAGGATGTACTTCATGATGTCGGGCACGCGACTCCTGTTCAACACGCGCTGGGCCCGGAGCTCGGGGGTGCATTGCTCCCAGTCGTTGAAGCGGAACAGCCGAGGAACCTCGGCCATCGACACCGAGATCGTGAAGTACTGGCGCCCACCCATTGACCCACGGATGGCTGGGATTGAGACCCTCATATTCCGCCCTTCCATTCCCAGCTCTCAGCTGGATTGCCAGGAGCTGTTTGGCGGAACTATAGGAGCTGAATGTCAGAGCGTCAAGAGCTGTCGGCCTCCGACGAGAAGAGCTGAGTGGCAGTGTGTGGAGAGCTGTTGTCGAGAGGCGGAGGAGCTGTTGGTCTAGGCTCCTCCTCGGCCCCCGAGGGCGCTTTGCCCTGGGGGACCATGGGCGTAACCCTCGATATGCGGCCTAATGAGGCACCTTAGCAACTGGTGGCAGCTGCCTTGGGGGCATCCGGCCGCCGCTTCGGGCCGCAGTGGTCGAGGATCCCCCGCATCGTCCGGAGGCGGACATCGTTGACGTCGTCGGGGCTCCTGGCGATCCGTGGCTCGCGGTGCTCGTGTGCCCATGTGGCTGTTGCGAGGTGATCAAGTGTCCTGTGGTCCGATCTGCGGGCGATTACTGGACCGTGGACGTGGACGATGAGCTTCCGACTCTTCGGCCGTTGATCTGGAGGACGTCCGGCTGCCGGAGCCATTTCTTCGTGCTCCGGGGTCGGATCAAGTGGGTGGCTCCGTGAGCTACCCTGAACACCTCGGAGCGCATCTTCTTTAGCTGGCCGCATCGCAGGGTCGCTGGCCCCGAAGGGGTTCACGGGCCTCTCAAGGCCTCGCCGGACAGCTGCAGCGGCGATCTCGTCCAGCACGAAGCGACCGGCGGCGTCGAGGTTCCAGGGAACAACTGGAGCCGGCAGCGGTCGGAGGTCGGCCGCGAAGAGGCGATCCTGGAGCTTGGATGCCAAGTTAGCTTCGAGCTCCGCCCGACGGATCCGAAGCCTCTCTGATTCGACATATCTCCGGAAGCAGTCCACGACGTGGTCGAGATCGACAACCAATTGGGCTCTCCGAGCCAAGGGTCGAGCCGTGAGCGCAGCCGATCGGACGGGCGCCGAGAGAGGCCATGACGGGCCTGCGCTTCACTCACCTCCAACGTACGCCGCCAGGTGCTCGCCGGTCGGCGTCGACCTCGCCGCCACCAGGTCGGCCGGGGTGCCTTCGAAAGCGATCCACCCGCCGTCGCGGGCGGAGGCGGTGGCACCGGCCAGGAACGGTGGCAGCGCAGTGGGACCCAGCGTCAGCCGAGCAGGATCTTGTCCCAGAGTTGGCGGCAGTCGGTGGGAAGCTCTCCGATCCGCGCTTGCACCTCGCCGATGAGGTCTTCGCGATCGTCGGCGTTCAGGAGCTGGGCGACGTCCCAGGCATCCTGCGGTCCTCCAGCGTAGAGCTTGAGCAAGACGAGGTCCGCCGCGCTCCGCCAGCCGGCCGACGACGCGCGCGAGGAGGGTCATGCTCCGGCGGAGCAGCCGGACGGCCTGCGGCCCCGCTGGCGGCGGCGAGCGAGCACCCGCTGAGCCTGGTCTGCCGTCACGCCGTGCGCGCGGGCGAAGGCCGCGACGGCTTGCCGTCCGAGCTCCTGGGCGAGACCCAGACGCTCGAGCGGCGAAAGCGCCAGCTCGGCTCGGCGCTGATCCCTGCGCAGCGCGGTGGCGACATCGGAGTTCATGCCGGAAGTATAGCTGCGCGGCCTCGTCGGTCGGGGCGGAGAGGGCAGGAGAAGAGGGGGGCTGGATCAAGCCGGTGGTTCAGTGAACGACTCTGAAGACCGCGAAGCTCGTCGCCTCTGCTCAGCCGATGGCGGGTAAACTGACGCCGAAGGGGCTCAGGGACCTTTCCATGCCTCGCCGGACAGCCGTGGCGCCATCTCGTCCAGAACGAAGCGACCGGCGGCGTCGAGGTTCCAGGGAACACCTGGAGCCAGCAGCGGTCGGAGGTCGGCCGCGAAGAGGCGATCCTGGAGCTTGGATGCCAGGTTTGCTTCGAGCTCCGCCCGGCTGATCCGATGCCCCTCTGTTTCGACGTACCTCTGGAAGCAGGCCACCACACGGTCGAGATCGACGACAGCGTTCTTCGCGGCCCACCAGAGGTCGAAGAGATCCCGACCTTTCTTGCGCTGGTAGAGAGCCCGCAGCTTGGTGCCGAGGAGCTCGTCGAGAGCATAGGTCGAGATCGAGGCCTCACCCGAGAACCACCGAGAGCGCACTTCGAAGGGCCGACTCTCGAGGCCAAGGACGCTGAAGTGCTCCCGGGAGTTGATCTCGACCTTCAGACGCAACGGCAGGGGTTCGGCATCCTCGGACCTAAAGCGATACAGCAGGGTGGCGCTCCCCCCTGTGAGCTTCCGCCTCGGCTCACCCAGCCATCGATCGAGACGAGCGTGGAGGCGATCGAAAGTGGGCCCGATCGGTTCGGCCCGCGTCTGGACGAGATCGATGTCCTCCGAGTAGCGCGGTGCTGGAGTCAGGTGCAGCTTGAAGAGCGCCGTTCCACCGCGCAACACGAGCGACCGGGAGAGTCCGGGGTCGCTGAAGATCTCGACCAAGACGCGGCTCAACACGAGATCCTGCTCGACCTGGGCGCTCGGAACCCACGGGACGGACTGGCGCCACTCCGTTATGAAGTCGGCCGGGATCACAGGTCGGGCTCCACATCGGCGTTGATGCGGAGCTTCCAGCGCTCGTCTCGAGGCGCCTCCTGGCGGTCGTCTCCCGGGATCAGGGCGGTCGTCTCCGTAGCATGTCGAGCGACGAAGCCCGCCAGCGGCTCGGTTCGAGAGGATTCTCCGACGCGCTCGAGGAGATAGCCGAGCCGCTGCGCCCACGGAGTCGGCGACAGCGGACCGATCTTGGCGAGGCGCTCCGGATCGAGCTTCTCGGCCAGCTCCGCCAGGACGGTGGCCACGTTGTCCAGCCCGCCGCAGCGATCGTGGTAGCCGACCAGGTCGAACGCCGTCGCTTCGGGGGAGGAGATGGCGAGGAAGCCCCGTGGAGTGTTGACCTTCTCCGTCGGGATCTCCGCCGCGTTGTGCCGTGCCACGAACTCGACCTCCACGCGACCGCAGCGGATCGGCGGCCGGTTCTTCGGCACGATGACCTGGAACCGCTGCGGCTGCTGGTGCGCCGCCGCGTGGTAGCGAGCCGCCGTCAGCAGCCCGGCGTAGTGAGGAACGGCGAGTCGTTCCATCAGCTGAGGGATGAACTGCTCGGCGGGTAGGCATCCGAGCTGCTGGTACTCCGGGGGAACGAAGACGTGGAAACCGCGATGGGGACTGGCGACCAATCCCTTCGTCTTGAGCCGCCGGAGGCCAGCCCGCGCTGCGTTGACCGAGCCGCCGAGCTCACTCGCCACGTCCTCAGTCGAGAAGTGGTACCGGCCTCGCGAGGCCCATTCGCGGAGAAGACGGGAAGCCGTGCGAGGAGCAGTGCCGGAAATCACTCGACGAAAGTAACGAAAAACGGCGCCGTTGTCGAGCGATTCCTGGAACGACCCGAGCACGGGCCGGATGTCCACCTCGAGATGCGGGTACGTCTACAAACCGGAGGGGGGATTGGGCTGGTAGCGCATACGGGATTCGAACCCGTGTTACCGCCGTGAGAGGGCGACGTCCTGGACCCCTAGACGAATGCGCCAGATGCGGGCCGAAGCCCGCGGGCGGCATAGGTTAGCAGAACTGGCGGAGCGGGATCAACCCGGCTTGGACCTCAGCCCTCGCGGAAGAGGATCTTGACCCCGTCCGGGTCGTGGGTGTCGAAGAGCAGCGCGCCGTCCGCTCCGCGGCGCAGGCCGCCGGGGATGTTCCTCTCGCGGAACTGGATCTCCTCGAATGCCTTCTGGGCCGAGGGCACCACGAAGCTGAGCACGGTCTTCAGCTGGGGGCCGTGGTACTCGTAGATCTCGTCGCGCAGGTCGCCCAGCTCCCGACCCGGCCGGCCGAGCACCTCGATCACCGCCGGGCCCGCCTGGAAGGTCGCTCCCCGCTCCTCCTCGCTCTCCCAGGACGACAACCGGGGCAGGGCGAGGGCCTCGCCGTAGAAGCGCGTGCTGGCGTCGAAGTTCTTCGCCCGTAGCACGAACCGGGCTTGCTGAATCTCCATGCTGGTCTCCTCCGGGGCCGAGAGCATATCGAGAAGCCGGGCCGGGTGGTATCCTCGCCCGGCGTGAAAAAGGCGGCCGCTCTCTGCCTCTCCCTCCTCGGTGTCGCGCTTTCCTATCCACTCGCGGCCGTCGAGAAAGCGCCTCCTCCCCTACCGATCCTGCAAAGCGGCACGGCGCTCGTGACGGTGGACGGGCGGGATGGGGAGATCCTCTACGCCGTCACCCACCAGGGCCCCCTCTTCTCGCTGACGCCGCTCACCGTGCTGCTCGGCGGTGCCGTCGCCTCGGACCCGGCCGGGCGCGCGTTCTCCCTGACGGTGGGGGAGACCGAGCTGGTCTTCGGCCCGGACAGCGAGTCCGTGGTGATCACCGGCGCAGCCCCGGAGGAGGCGGTGCTCGCCCTCTCCCAGCGCCCCCAGGCGGGCACCTCCGGGCTGCTGGTTCCCCTCGACCTGCTCGAGATTTCCTACGGCCGCGTCTTCGGCCTGGCCTTCCGCTGGGACGGCGAAACGCGCCGCCTCGCCGTCAACCGGCCGCCGGCCGACGAGGTGGTGGTCCTGACCGAGGTGGTGCACCTCTCGGGCGCTACCACCGTGGTGCTGACCTTCCGGGAGAAGCCGGTGCGTTACCGCGTGGTGGCCGGGGAGGGCTGGATAGACGTGCAGGTGCCGGGCGGCGTGTTCCGGGTCACGGGGGCGGGCGTCGCCTCGAGCGACCCGCTGGCCCGCGGTCTCGAGCCGGAACCGGGGCGCCTGCGCCTGCGGCTGGCACCGGAGGTCCGGGCCAGCCACTACACCCTCGACGAGCCCTTTCGCATCGTCTTCGACCTCGCCGCCACCGGCGAGACCGCGGGCAGCCTCGGCGCCCCGCGGGGAGCCGGGGGCCTGACCACGATCGTGATCGACCCCGGCCACGGCGGCACCGAGACCGGCGCCATCGGCAAGGGAGGAGCGGTCGAGAAGGAGCTGGCGCTCGCCCTCGCCCTGGCGCTCGAACGCCGGCTGGAGGCCGAGCTGCCGGGTGTGCGAGCGGTGATGACGCGCACGGGCGACCAGCTGGTACCCCTCCCCGAGCGGTCGGCGATCGCCAACCAGAACAAGGCCGACCTGTTCATCTCGATCCACCTCAACTCCTCCGCGGGCGGCCGGCCCACTGGTGCCGAGACCTACTTCCTCTCCCTCCAGGCGAGCGATCAGCTGGCCGCGGCCGCCGCCGAGCGAGAGAACCCCGCCGGCGGCAGCGACGGCGCCGACAGCGAGGAGTCGGCCCTGGCCCTGATCCTCTGGGAGCTCGCCCAGGCCGAGCACCTCGCGGAGAGCCAGCGCTTCGCCGCCCTCGTCCAGGCCGAGCTGAACCAGACCCTGGGCTTGAAGGACCGCGGCGTCAAGCAGGCCCCCTTCTCCGTGCTGATGGGGGCGGCGATGCCGGCCGTGCTACTGGAGCTCGGGTTCCTGTCGAATCCCGAGGAAGAAGCCAAGCTCAAGGAGGAGCCCTACCGGGAGCAGCTGGTGGCGGCGGTGGTGAGGGCCGTGGCCCGCTACCAGGCCACCCGCGAGCTGGCGCCCGCCGTCGAGGCCCGGCCGTGAGGCGAGGCCTCGGGGCGGCGTGCGCCCTCGGGCTACTGCTCGTTCTCGCCAGTAGCCTCGCCTGTGGCCGCAGGGAGCGCGAACGCCCGGTGCCGGTGGCCGCGGCGGCCGAGACGCCCCGGGTGCGACTGCCGGTCCATCTCTACTTCCCGGGGGAGCGCGGCTTCCTCGCCCGCGAGCGCCGCGAGATCGAGACCACGGCCCTGCCGGAGGACCAGATCGCAGCCGTGGTCGGCGCCTTGCTCGCGGGGCCCGACGAGGAGGGGTTGGCGCGGGTCTTCGAGCAGCCAGTGCAGGTGGGTCCCTGCTACCTCGCCGCGGACGGCGTGGCCTACGTCGATCTGCGCTCGGCGGACGGCGCCCCGCTGCCGGGTCTGGGCTCGACCCAGGAGATCCAGACGGTCTACAGCCTGGTCAACTCGGTCGCCCTCAACGTCGCCGACGTCCGGCGGGTGGTGCTGCTGTGGAACGGCACCCAGCCGGCGAGCTTCGGCGGCCACCTCGACACCAGCGTGCCGCTGGCGCCCCTGCGCGGCCTGGCACCTCGCGGATGAGCGAGCGGCCGATCGGCGTCTTCGACTCCGGGGTCGGCGGGCTCACGGTGGTCGCCGCCCTCGCCCGCCACCTGCCGCGGGAGTCCCTGCTCTACCTCGGGGACACCGCCCGCCTGCCCTACGGCACCAAGTCCCCGGCCACGGTGCGCCGCTACACCGAGCGCAACGTCGAGTTCCTGGTCCAGCGTGGGGTCAAGGCGGTGGTGGTGGCCTGCAACACGGCCTCGGCCCTGGCCCTCCCGGACCTCGCCCTGCCGGTGCCCACCTGGGGGGTGATCGAGCCCGGGGCCGCCGTCGCCGCCGCCCGCACGGCCGGGCGGGTCGGGGTGATCGCCACCGAGTCCACGGTGGCCTCGGACGCCTACGGCCGGGCGCTACGGGCCTTGCGACCGGAGCTGACGGTGATCTCCCAGGGCTGCCCCCTCTTCGTGCCCCTGGTCGAGGAGGGCTGGCACGACGACCCGGTCACCGAGGAGGTGGCCCGCCGCTACCTCGGGCCCCTGCTCCGGCAAGAGATCGACACCCTGGTGCTCGGCTGCACCCACTATCCCCTGCTGGCGCCGGTGCTGGCGCGGGTGGCGGGGCCTGCCGTGGCCCTGGTCGACTCGGCGGAATCGACCGCCGAGCGGGTCGCCCGCGAGCTCGGCGCCCTCGGCCTCGCCCGCCGACAGGGAGAGCCCGAGCACCACTTCTGCGTCACCGACTCCGCCGACCGCTTCCACCGCCTGGCCCACCTCATCCTCGGCGACCGCCCCGAGCGCCTGGAGCTGGTCGAGGTGGTGTGAGGGGAGGGCCGCGGTATCCTCCCCCCCATGACCACTCACCACCGCCCGGGAGGCCGGGCTTCTGAGGAGTTGCGGCCGGTTTCGATCGAGCTGGGCGCGATGAAGTATGCCGAGGGCTCGGCCCTGCTGGCGATGGGCGACACCCGGGTGCTGGTGTCGGCCTCGATCGAGAACGTGGTGCCTCCCTTCCTGCGCGACAAGGGCCAGGGCTGGCTCACCGCGGAGTACTCCATGCTGCCCCGGGCCACCCTCACCCGCAGCGCCCGGGAGGTGAACCGCGGACGGCCGAGCGGCCGCACCTCGGAGATCCAACGGCTGATCGGCCGGAGCCTGCGGGCGGCCGTGGACCTCGGCGCCTTGGGCGAGCGCACCCTCACCCTCGACTGCGACGTGCTCCAGGCCGACGGCGGCACGCGCACGGCCGCGATCACCGCGGCCTGGGTGGCCACCGTCCAGGCCTGCGCCCGCCTGTTGCTGACCGGCGAGATCAAGCAGTGGCCGATCGTCGAGCAGGTGGCGGCGGTGTCGGTGGGGCGGGTGAAGGGACGGGCCGTCCTCGATCTCGAATACGTCGAGGATCAGCAGGCCCAAGTGGACATGAACGTGGTGGCCACGGCCCGCGGCAGCCTGATCGAGGTCCAGGGAACGGGCGAGGGGGCGACTTTCGAGCGCGCGGAGCTGGACGCCTTCCTCGACCTCGCGGCCAAGGGTATCGAGGAGCTCTGCGGCCACCAGGGCCGGGCGCTCGCGGGGGTGATGGAGGAGGTGGAGGCGGTGCGCAGCCGCGGCCCTCGCAAGCACGCGACCCCGAAGGACGAGCGGGAGGTTTGGGGGCGGCCCTAAGCCAGCACGAGGATGGATGGTCGCTTTCGCGGGAATGACGACGGAGGGGTAGGGGCGCACGGCCGTGCGCCCTCCCCTCCGGACCCCCTCCTACAGCACCTTCCCCTTCACCGGCACCACCACCAGCGGCTGCTCTCTGCTGTCGGTGCTGATGCGCACCTCGGCCTTGAACTCGCCTTTGGGCATGCCGTCCGGCAGGGCGAAGGTCACGTTGTACTTCTTGCCCTCTTCGATCGTCTCGAGCTTGACCTCGGCACCCTCGAGGGTCGAGGTCGCGCCCGTGACCTTGAGCGGCTTCTCGGCGAAGTTCTGGACGAAGAAGTTGCCCACCGCGCCGTCCGAGTAGGTGAGGTCACCGAAGTCGCCCACCGGCGGGGTCACCGCCATGCGGGGCCGGATGAATCCGGACACCGGCAGCAGCGAGACCTTCTGCTTGGGGTGGTTGGAGTAGACCTTGATGTTGCTGTTGATGTTGCCCACCGGAGCGGCGTCGTAATCGAGGGTCAGGGTCAGCACCCACTGCTTGCCCTTGGCAGCCTTCCAGCTTTCCTCGAGGGTCGCCGGCCGGTAGTCGACGCGCAGGAAGGGGAAGGGGGACTCCACCCTCTCGATCACGAGGTCGTCGAAGTTCACCGAGTAGAAGATCTGGGTGACCACTCCGGGCGGGTGGCCCTGGCCCTTGACGAAGCGGGAGAAGCCGGGGTTGAACACCGTCAGCTGCACGACCTTGACCAGCAGGGAGAGCTGGACGTGGGGGCGGTCGGGGTCGTTGCTGATCACCGAGATGGGCTTGGATTCGGAGCCGGCGATGCTCGACGTGTCGAGATCGACGTGGATCTTGCCGCTGCCGCCGGGCGGGATGGTGCGATCGAACTTGGCGACGGTGCAGCCGCAGGTCGGCTTCACCTCTTTGATCTCGAGCGTTGCGTCACCCTCGTTGCGGATGATGAAATCGTGCGTCGCCGTGGTGCCGCGGGCCACTTCGCCGAGGTCGGCGACCAGCTCGGGAACGACCATCTTGGGGCGGGGGGCTTGGGAGGAGGGGGCCGGCGTTTCGGCGGCTCCGACGGACAGCGCCAGCAGCACGGCGAGCGCGCCCCAGAGCGCGCGGGGGCTTCGAACCATGATCACATCCTCTTCGCTCGGTAGGAGTGGGACGGCGCGCGGCGACGGTGCTGCCGGCCCGGTGTCGACGACACCGCCTCGAAACAGGGGTAAAGAGTGAAAAATTCCCGGCTCGACGTCTACTTCCTGGCCATCGGCGGCACCGGCATGGCGCCGCTCGCGGCTCTGCTCCAGCGCCAGGGCCATCGGGTCCGTGGGGTCGACGGCCCCCTCTACCCGCCCATGAGCACCCTGATCGAGCGCGAGGGCATCGTGCCGCACGTCGGCTGGGACCCGGCTCATCTGTCGCCGCCTCCTGACCTGGTGATCGTCGGCAACGCCGTGCCGCGCGCGAACCCCGAGGCTCAGGAGGTCGAGCGGCGCGGCCTGCCCCGCCTCTCGATGCCTCAAGCCCTGGCCCGCTTCTGCCTCACCGGCCGCCGGCCTCTGGTGGTCGCCGGCACCCACGGCAAGACCACCACCACCGCGATGGCTGCCTGGGTGTGGCACGCCGCGGGTAGCGATCCGGGCTATCTGATCGGCGGCCTGCCCAAGGACCTGCCGGGGAGCTTCGCCCTGGGCAGCGGCGAGCGCTTCGTGGTCGAGGGCGACGAGTACAACGCCGCCTACTTCGACCGCGGCGCCAAGTTCCTGCACTACCAGCCGCAGACCCTGATCCTGACCAGCGCCGAGTACGACCACGCCGACCTCTACCCCACGCCGGACGCGCTCTACGAGGCGTTCGGCAAGTTGGTCGAGCTGCTGCCCGAGGACGGCCGGCTGATCGCCTGCGGTGACTGGCCGAAGGTGCGCGAGATCGCCGCCCGGGCCGCCTGCCCGGTGACCTTCTACGGTTTCGGCGAGGGCAACGACGTGCGGGCCGTGGGGCAGGTCGCCGCCGACGAGACGGGCTCCCGCTTCCATCTCCTCGATCCGGCGGCGGGTGAGGTCGTGGTGCACCTGCCCCTGTGGGGAGAGCACAACCTGACCAACGCCCTCGGGGTCTGGGCCGCGGCCCGGGCCGACGGGCTCTCGGTGGCCGAGCTCACTATGGCGCTCGCAGGTTTCCACGGCGTGGCGCGGAGGTTGGACGTCCTGGGCGAGACCGGCGGCGTGACGGTGATCGACGACTTCGCCCACCATCCCACCGCCGTCGAGCGCACCCTCACGGCCCTGCGTCGTCGCTACCCCGGCCGCCGCCTGGTCGCTCTCTACGAGCCACGCAGCCTGACCGCTGGCCGGCGCTTCTTCCAGGAGCCCTACCTGAACGCCTTCCGGGGCGCCGATCGGGTGCTCTTCGCGCCGGTCTTCCATCGCGAGCGGCTCGCGCCGGAGGACTGCCTGGACCTCGACGAGCTGGCCGCGGACCTGGCGGACGGAGGCATCGAGGCCACCCTCTGCGCCAGCTACCAGGAGCTGCTCGAGCGGGCGACGGCCGAGGCTCGGCCTGGCGACGTGGTGGTCACGATGTCCTCAGGGTCCTTCGACGGCATGCCGAGGAAGGTGCTCGCCCGCCTCGCGCAGCCGGTTCTCGAGCACGCGACCGGGGGAGAGGGAGGCTAGGGAGAGCAGCTCCGCGAGGGACCCGAGCAGGGCCTCCTCAGGGGCCAGGCCCACCAGCTCGGTCTCGGCCACCCGGGCACCCCGCGCAGCGGCCTCCCGCGCCACGGCGGCGAGGGCCGTGGCCAGCGAGGTCTGCCGGTAGTCGAGCAGGTTGAGGCTGACCTGGGCCCGGCTGCGGCTTTCGAGCCAGACGCCGATGGCGCGCAAGAACGGCAAACCCCCCGAGGAGGTCCGCACGGCGCGGGCGACCGCTCGCGCCATGCCGAGATCGGCGCCCTCCAGCACGACGTTGAAGGCGATCAGGAAGAAGCGGGCGCCGATCACCGTGGCGCCCGCCGCGGGATGCAGCCGGGGTGGGCCGAAGTCCGGCCGCCAATCGGCGGAGCCGAGGCGCGCCGCCAGGCCGGCGACGCCGCCGCGGCGGATCTCCGGCAGGCTTCGCCCGGGACGGCGCGCGGCCTCCTCGTAGAGGAAGACCGGCAGCTCGAAGCGCCGCGCCACCTCGGCGCCGAGGGCCCGGGCGGCGGCGACGGCGTCGCTCATGGCAGCCCCGGCCAGGGGCACGAAGGGCACCACGTCCACCGCGCCGACCCGCGGGTGGACGCCGGTCTGCCGGCTCAGGTCGATCGCTTCGAGCGCCTCTTCGTAGAGGGCGAGCAGGCCGGCCTGGAGGGCCTCCGGCTCACCGGCGAGGGTGAGCACGGTGCGGTTGTGGTCGGGGTCGGAGGAGACGTCGAGCACGGCCACTCCGGGCGCGCGAACCGCCCGCTCCAGCCGGGCCACCACTTCCGGCCGGCGCCCCTCGCTCACGTTGGGTACGCACTCGAGTCGCATTCGGTCCTTCCGGCGCCCTGGCAGGCGATGCAGCCCGGGGCCTCCGGTGCTAGCATTGCGCGGATTTCGCCGTCCGGGCGATCCAACGCACACATCCATGCACTATCCCGGCAACTCCGCTCTCGCCGCCGACATCCAGCAGCGCATCGTCCGCACGTTCCACCAGACCCTCGAGCTGGCCGAGAAGGGGAGCGCGCAGGAGGCGATTCTAGGCTGCGACTTCATCCTGCGGATGGACCCGCAGTTCGAGGCCGCACGGGTGTTGATGAACCGCCTGGGCGCCACCCCCGGGGCCGTGCCGGTGGAGGATCTGCGGCGGATGCTGCAGGACCCCTCTGCCCGGCCGGAGGCTCCGGCCTCCCCTGCCTCCCTGCCCGCCCTGGGCGACCTCGACTTCGGTACCGACCTACCCGACCTGCCCGAGCTCTCGCTGGAGCCGAGCGGCCGCAGCGCCCTGACCGAGGGCCTGCGCCAGCTGCTCGAACGGGGCGAGCTCAAGAGGCTGATCCAGGTCGCCGAGGAGAACCGCCGCGAGGTGGCGGCCGACGCCGACGCCCGCCGCATCGTCGAGCAGGCCTACAACCGGCTCGAGGCCGAGCCCTACGTGCTCTCCTTCCTCGAGAAGGCCCGCCAGGCCCGCGCGACCGGCGACCTCGGCGAGGTCGAAAGGATGCTGGCGCGGGCCCGCTCCCTCGACACCCACCACCCGGGGATTCTGGAGCTGGAGCGCGAGCTCGCCGGTCCGGCCGCCGCGCCCGCCCCGGCCGGAGCCGGGCCGGCCGATGCCGGTTTCGAGCTCGAGCTGGAGCCGCAGGGCGGCTTCGGCCTCGATTTCGTGGCGTCGTCCACCCCGGACTGGTCTTCCCCCACCGGCACGACGGCGGCCGGCACCGGCAGTGGCAGCCACGAGCCCGATGGCCGCATCCGCGAGCTGCTCGACGAGGGCCAGGCGGCTTTCCAGCGCGGCGACCAGCAGGCGGCGATCGACACCTGGTCGCGGATCTTCCTGATCGACATCGACCACGGGGAGGCGGCCCGCCGGATCGAGCAGGCGCGGCGGGTCAAGGCCGAAGGGGAGCGCAAGGTTGAAGAGATCTTCCACGAGGCGGTCAATTCCTTCGAGCTGGGCTTCCGGGACGAGGCCCGGCAGGGACTGGAGCGGGTGCTGGCCATGCAACCCGGCCACTTTGGTGCCCGTGACTACCTGAACCGTCTGGAGGAGGAGCCGAGCGAGAGCTTCGCGCCAGCGGGCGCCGCGGGATCGCCCCGCCCCGCCTCCGGCGAGCTGCTCGAGGAGGACCTCTTCCTCAAGGAAGACATTTTCGAGCCACCGCCCCCGCGAGGAGCTCCCCGGCCGGCGGCGGCCTCCCCGGTCCCGGCGGCCAAGCCCGCTGCCGCCACGGGCCCGCGGCCCGCAGCCCGGCCGGCACCTCGGTCCGGCTCGGGGCGCGGGCGCTTCTTCCTCGTCGGCGGTGCCGTCCTGGCCCTGCTGCTCGCGGTGTCCTACCTCGCCTGGCACAACTGGGATCGGCTCTTCCCCAACGCCCAGCCGACCGCCGAGGGTGAGCTCCTCGCCCAGGCCCAGGCGCAGTACGAGCAGGGCAAGATCGGCGCGGCCCGCTCGATCCTCGGCCAGATCGCCAAAGACGACCCACAGTACGCCGAAGCCCAGGAGCTCCTGGCCAGCTGGGACGCCGGGAAGGGCAGGTCCGGCGCGCGCCGTCCGGGAGGAGGCAAGGTCGTCGAGCTGCCGCCCCTCCCCGAGTCGGCCAGCTCGCCCACCGACCCCAACGTCCGTGACCGCTGGGACCGAGAGGTCGCGCGAGCTCGCGAGGCCTACGCCGAGAGGGAGTACCTGCTGGCCGACCGGCACTTCCAGCGCGCGGCCCAGCTCGCCCCGTTGGCCGGTCCGGCCGCCGAGCTTTCGCGCGACGTGCGCCGGCAGCTCGCCCCCCTGGGCGAGATGATCACCCGCTTCGAGCGCCGGGATTGGGAGCCAATCGTCCTGCCCTTGACCGAGATGCGCAAGTTGGACTCGTCCGACCGGGACGTCTCCCGTCTGCTGGCCGACACCCACTACAACCTCGCCGTCCGGGACCTGCAGCAGGGAGCCCCCGCGGCGGCCCTGCCCCGGTTCGAGGAAGCGCTGCGGTTGCGGCCCGACTCGGCGGCCATCCGGCGCCACAAGGCCTTCGCCCAGACCTACGCCGGCCGTCAGCCGGACCTGCTGTACCAGATCTACGTCAAATACCTGCCGTTCCGCTGAGGCGCCGATGCCGCGGCCGCCCGACGCGCCGAGCCTCTTCGACCTGCCGCTGGTGCAGCGCCCGTCCTCGGCCCCCCCTCCGGAGCCCGAGCCCCGCCTGGAGCCGTTCCAGGAAGAGCTCGCCTTCGCGGGCACCTCCGAACGAGACCCGAGCCGGGCGTCTGGCGAGCCGCTCGAGCCCTCTCCGGCCCGCTTCGGCGACCACTTTCGAGCGGGCTTCGCCGACCTCCTGCTGCTGGTGGCCGTGGGTTTGGTGGCGCTGCTCGGCTGCGAGCTCCTGGGGGTGCGGGCGAGGGCCGAGGTTCTTCCCGGTCTGGTGCTCTTCCTCTTCGCCTACTCCTTCCTGATGACCATCATCCCGCTCGCCTTCTGGGGGCGGACCCTCGGCATGAGCTGGGCAGGAGTCGAGGCGCGGACCCCCGACGGTCTGCTGCCCTCCTTCGGCCAGGTTCTGCGCCGCTGGCTGGCCGGGCTCCTCACCCTGGCCCTCCTCGGGCTTCCTCTCCTGGTGGCCCTCTCCGGCCGCTCCGTCGCCGATCGTCTGAGCGGTACCCGCACGCTGCGGCGGCCCTGAGGCCGAGAAAGCGCCCGATCGTGCGCCCTCTACCCCTCGCCGCGTCGGCGCAGCACGGCCAGGGCCAGGCCGAGGTTGGCGAAGGCCGTGGTGGCGGCGAAGACCGCCAGC
>JBIOYC010000057.1:0-22736 GCA_044869955.1 Thermoanaerobaculia bacterium
TCCTCTACCTCGGGGCCTTCGGCTCCGCCCTCGCCTTCTACCTCTACTTCACCCTCCTCAAGCGCATGCCGGCGACCCGCCTGGCCCTGATCACCTACCTCAACCCGGTGGTGGCGGTGACGGTGGGCTGGCTTTTCATGGGGGAGCGCCTGGGGCCCTCGATCTTCGTGGGCGCAGCGGCGATCCTGCTCGGCGTGGCTCTCGCCAGCCGCGGTGCGGCGAAACTCGCCGATTGAGCCTGGCGCCTTTTCGACTTGCCGCCATGCGGCATGGGTCGGCGGACTGGTCTTGACCAAGGTAAGTCATTCCACTGTAATGGTTTACAGAAGTCTTGATCAGATGGCTTGACGGCAGCGTTTGTGCTAGACTTGCCGCACTCGGTCGAAGACAAAGGAGATCGTCATGACCCATCACCATGGTGCCCAGGTCACTGAGATGGAGTCTCGCAAGGTCGCGGAGGCTTCTCGAGAGACTTCCTGGGAGAAACCGAGCTTCATGCGGGAGCTCTTCCTCGGTAGATTCCGCCTCGATCTCCTCCATCCCTATCCCGCCGATTCCAGCCAGCGCCCCGAGTTTCGCGAGTTCTACGAGAAGTTCCGCCGTTTCCTCATGACCGAGGTGGACCCGGCGGAGATCGACCGCACCGGCGAGTACCCACCCCATGTCGTCGACGGCTTCCGCAAGCTCGGCGCCTTTGGCATGAAGATCCCCAAGGAGTACGGTGGCCTTGGCTTCACCAATGTCGAGTACCAGCAGGTCATGGAGCTGCTGGGCAGCTTCGACGGCAATCTCTCGGCCCTGCTTTCGGCCCACCAGTCGATCGGCGTCCCCCAGCCCCTGAAGCTCTTCGGCACTCCCGAGCAGAAGAAGAAGTACCTGCCGCGCTGCGCCGCCGGCGAGATCTCGGCCTTCGCCTTGACCGAGCAGGGCGTGGGCTCAGACCCCGCCCGCATGAACACTTCCTACGAGAAGACCCCCGAGGGCGACTACCTGCTCTCCGGTGAGAAGCTCTGGTGCACCAACGGCACCATCGCCAAGCTCCTGGTGGTGATGGCCTCTGACGCCAAGACCAAGAAGATCAGCGCCTTCGTGGTCGAGACCGCCTGGGCGGGCGTCAAGGTGGAGCGCCGCTGCCACTTCATGGGCCTGCGCGCGCTCGCCAATGCGGTGATCAGTTTCGAGAACGTACGGGTGCCGGCCGAGAACCTGATCGGCGCCGAGGGTCGCGGCTTGAAGATCGCCTTGACCACGCTCAACGACGGCCGCCTCTCGATCCCCAACGGCTCGGTGGGCGCCGCCAAGGCGTGCATCGACATCTGCCGGCAGTGGTCCGGCGAGCGAGTGCAGTGGGGCAAGCCGATCGGCAAGCACGAGGCGATCGCCGCCAAGGTCGCCGACATGGCCGCCACCACCTTCGCCATGGAGTCGATCGTGCGCCTGGCCACCACCATGGCCGACCGTGGCGACTCCGACATCCGCCTGGAGGCCGCGGCCTGCAAGGAGTGGAACACCGCCCGCACCTGGGAGATCGTCGACGACACCATGCAGATCCGCGGCGGTCGCGGCTACGAGACCGAGCAGTCTCTGGCCGCTCGCGGCGAGCACGCCTGGGGCGTCGAGCGGATGATGCGCGACTACCGGATCAACCGGATCTTCGAGGGCTCGAGCGAGATCATGCACCTCCTGATGGCCCGCGAGGCGGTGGACAAGCACCTCGAGGTGGCCGGCGACCTGATCGACCCGGAGAAGTCCGCCGGGGCCAAGACCTCGGCCTTCTTCAAGGCGGCGGCCTTCTATGGCGGCTGGTATCCCTCGCGCTGGATCGGTTGGGGCCGCTGGCCCCGCTACGCCGGCTTCGGCGAGCTGGCCACCCACCTGCGCTTCGTAGAGCGCAGTGGCCGCAAGCTCGCCCGCCAGGTCTTCCACGGCATGATGGCCCACCAGGCCAAGCTCCAGCACAAGCAGGGCTTCCTCTTCCGGCTGGTGGACATCGGCAACGAGCTGTTCGCCATGGCCGCCTCGGTGGCCCGTGCCCAGGCCCTGACCCAGGCCCGCGCCCCCGAAGCCCAGAGCGCCCGTGACCTCGCTGACCTGTTCTGCCGCAACGCCCGGCGCAAGGTGCAGATCCTTTTCCACGATCTGTGGAACAACGAGGACGGCCTCAAGTACCGCCGCGCCCAGGAGATCCTCGCCGGCAAGCACCAGTGGATGGAGGAACTCCTCCTCGATGCCCAGCCCGGCCCCCGGCAGACCGCGGACGAAGAGGAGCACCGCCCCGGCAAGGTCGCCGCAGCCGTCCGGCCGGTCGAGGTGGCGGGGTAGCAGACCGCCCGACGGAGTACCGAGGCTCCACTCCCTTCCGCCATCCCGGCGCAAGGGGGATCCCTCCGGTTCTTCCGAGAGCCCCCCTGGCCTCCGGCTGAGGGGGCTCACTGCTTTCTGCGGTGCCGGCTTATTTCCGGCCGACTATCTTCACGCTACCTCCATCAGACGATCCCGACTCCGGGCCGTCCGGCCCGATTCTGAGGAGGAGTGTGCAGATGAACCGCCTGAAGAGCAGGTTCCGCAATGTCCCTTCCTACTTTCCCGTAGAGGCTCTGGCTCCGGTCTTCGCCCTCTTGGCCTGGCTGCTGCTCGCAGGCCCGGCTCTCGCCCAGGACGCTTCAGATTGTGCGAAGTGCAAGCTCACCACTGCGCCCTGGAACCACTTCCACAACGATCAGGCGGCTTGCCCCGGGGCGGACAAGGTCGTCTGTGATGGCCAGTACACGAAGGTCACGAAGGCTGAGTGTGAAGCGGGCCATCCCGTGATCCGGAAGTGCAAGGTCGCCGAAGGGGACAAGGACTACCCCAGCACTCCGTTTCCGGCCGGCACCTGTGGCACGGTGACCCGCGACACCAAGGGCAACATCACCTCGGTCGATTGCGGGCCAGCTCCGGGGGGGAACCCCATGGGGACCTTCAAGGACAAAGAGGCCTACTGCAAGGGAGACTCCTGGGATCCCACGATCGCCATCGCCCTGGCCGACCGCTACAGCGTCTCGATCACCGTTGCCAACGGCACCAACGTGCTCGCCAACAACGGGGTTTCCGCGCTCGGCAGCACCGTGCTCTCGATCCCCGCCGGTTTCGTCCGGGACGCCATCGAGGAAGGCTTCCTGACCCCGGACGGTGACACCGTCCAGCTCGAAGCCGTGCTGGGCATCCGCCAGCCGGGCCGTTTCTCCTTGCCCGACCAGACGGTCGCGGTGACGGTGGCCGAAGGGAACGGCGAAGTGGTGTCCGCGACCCTCCGGGACGACGGCGTCCACGTGGTCCTCGAGATCCCCCTGGTCAACATGGGTGCCTTCGACAGCTATGGTATCGACGTGGCGGGGCTCCGGGTGGCCTCGACGTCGAGCCCCGCGGCCGGCGTGGCGAGCGAGCCGGCTCCCGGCCTGGTCTCCGAGGAGCCGACGCTGATCGCCCTGGTCCAGGTGGGCAGCGTGGACGGCGAGCGCCTGGTGGGCGGCGCCGCGGTGATCGGCCGCACGGTCAACGACCTCCGGCCCCAGCCGGTCCTGGCGGTGCCGATCCAGAGTGGTGTCCTGATCTCGGACTGAGAGCCTCCTGGGAGGCGCAGAGACCAGACAGAGCTTGCCGGGGAGACCCTTCTCCGGCAAGCTCTCGCTCCATGCGCGCCATCCTCCCCACCTCTCCCGACAGCCTGCCCGGCGCAACCCCCTTGGGCCGTCACTTACGCCGATTGCTGCGCACCTACGCTGTAGTTACAATGGCCGGGTGTCCGAGCTCCGCTTCGAGTGGGACCCCAAGAAAGCCGCGAGCAATCGGCGCAAGCATGGAGTCTCGTTTGAGGAGGCGCGGACCGTCTTCTACGACGAGCAGGCGCTCTTCATGCCGGACCCGGACAGCTCCCGGGAGGAGGATCGCTTCCTTCTCCTCGGGCTGAGCGCGGTGGCTCGAATCCTCTTGGTCTGCCACTGTTACCGGCAGGGAGACGAGGTGATCCGCATCATCTCGGCGCGCAAGGCAGATCGCTCGGAACGGTCCGATTACCAAAGCAGGAGAAAGCCATGAGAGAGACCTACGACTTCTCGCAGGCCCGGCCCAACCCTTATGCGACCAAGCTCAAGAAGCAGATCACCATCCGGCTGGACGAGGACACCCTGGCCTACTTCAAGGAGCTGGCGGCCCAGACCGAGATCCCCTATCAAACCCTGATCAACCTCTTCCTTCGAGATTGCGCGCGGACCAAGAAACGTCCGTCAATGCGTTGGAAGGCCGCTTGACCGAGTCGTCCGGTTGCTAACCGACTGACCGCCATGCGCGCCATCCTCCCCGCCTCTTCCGACGGCCTGCCCGTAGTCGGGGACCTGCCGGAGCCGGCTCCTGGCCCCGGCGAGGTCCTGATCCGCGTCGCCGCCGCGGCCTTGAACCGCGCCGATCTGCTCCAGCTCAAAGGCCTGTATCCGCCGCCTCCGGGCGAGAGCCCGATCCCCGGCCTCGAATGCGCCGGCACCATCGCGGCGTTGGGGGAGGGGGTCTCCGGTTGGCGGGTCGGCGATCGCGTGATGGCCCTGCTCGCCGGCGGCGGGCAGGCGGAGATGGCCATGGCTCCCGTCGGGCAGCTCCTGCCGGTGCCGCAGCGGCTCACTCTGGTGGAAGCGGGCGGCGTGCCCGAGGCCGCGCTCACTGCCTGGACCAACCTGGTCCACGAAGGCGAGCTGGAGGCTGGGCAGACCCTGCTGATCACCGCCGCCGCGTCCGGCATCGGCAGCTTTGCCGTGCAGCTCGCCCGCGAGCTGGGGGCGCGCGTGCTGGTGGCCGGGCGTAGCCGGGAGCGCCTCGAGCCCCTGCGGGACCTGGGCGCGAGCGCCTGCTTGCAGCTCGACGAGGAGCTGCCTCGGGCGGTGCGCGCGGTGAACGACGGCCGGGGCGTCCACCTGGTCTTCGACATGGTCGGCGGCCCGGGCCTCGCCAGCCACCTCGCCTGCCTGGCCGAGCGCGGCCGGCTGGTGCTAATCGGCCTCCTGGGCGGGGCTCAGGCCGAGCTCGACCTGCGAGGCGTGCTCGCCCGCCGGCTGACCCTCAGGGGCTCGGTGCTGCGGCCCCGGAGCCGGGCCGAAAAGGCCGAGCTGGTCGCCGCCTTCCGTCGTTTCGGTGAGGAGCGCCTGGCGGACGGCCGCCTGCGGCCCCTGATCTCGCGAGTCTTCCCCCTCGAGCGGGCTGCCGCGGCCTACCGCTACCTCGAAGAGAGCCAGGGAGTGGGGAAGGTCGTGCTGGAGATGGCCGGCCCGGCCTGAGCGAAGGGCCAGGCCGACCCTCTCGCCATCCTCAGTCCGGTGGCAGCTTGTCCGAGACCCAGCCGAGCACGGCGCCGGCGAACAGGTAGCTCACCAGCATCTCTGCGCCCCACCACGCCCAGATCTTGTTCGCAGCGTTGAAGACCCCGGAATAGCCGAGGGCGATGGTGACCCAGATCAAGAAGAGCCAGAAGCCGCCACGCAGGCCGCGCTGCCAGCCCGGCCCGGACATGCAGCGCCGTACCTGGGCGAAGACCCAGGCGAGGATGAAGGCGCCGATCAAGCCAGTGGTGATCCACATGGGCATCAGCGCCGCCATGTCCGGGGGATCCTGGTTCAGCTCCGGCCGCCACAAGGCCGAGTGGGCCCGGTAGGTCTCCTTGAGGACACCGTTGTGGATCAGGGGCCCCGTCGCGAAACCGAGCACGAACTGGGCAATGTAGAACGCCAGACCGCCGAGAAAGACGAATCTCCACGTCTTCATAGTCCCCTCCTGGGGTTTGCAAGTCGGAATGAGGGGATTGTACTCGAGAGTACCGAGCCGCCGCCCGCGGATGAGGGAATCGTGGGTCCGCGCCCGTCTCTACTGGCAGGGATTCGAAACATCGGTCTCACGTGACCACCAGGAGGGATGATCATGCGCACGTTGGCTCTCTTCGTTGTCTCTGCCTCGATCTCGGTGGCGGGCGCGTCAGCTCAAGAGGAGGTGAGCTCCGTTCTCGAGGCGGGGGCGCCGACTCTGGTGTTCGAGGGTGGGGCGCAATGCGATGGCGGCGTCCAGCTCGATGACGGCACCCTCGAGAACGGTTATCGCATCGCTTTCGCCAGCAACGCAACCTACGTCCAGCGCCTCACTCCGCCCGGCTACCCTGCCTCGCTGACCCGCATGTGCCTCTGCTGGAAGACGATCGCGGGAGATCTCCTGCCGTTCTCCTTCGTCGTCTACGACGACGATGGGCCTAGCGGCCAGCCCGGCACCCTCCTGGGCTCGATCGCATCGACCTTCAACCTGCCTTCCTTCGCCGAAGGCTGGATCGGCGTCGACTGCACGACGCTCGGGATCCAGGTCGCGTCGGGGGCGCTCTACGTCGGTGGCCGCTGGAACGCCGCCTCTCACACCTCCGTCTTCCTCTGCTCCGACGAGTCCCCGTCGACTCCACGGGCCACCTCCTACCGGTCCACGGACGGGCTCGCCTGGACCACGGTGCAGAGCCACTTCCCCGAGTACCGCGCGATGGGCATTCGGGCGGAGTTCGAAGCCGGCACCGGCACCTGCACACCGACCTCCACGGCCCTGTGCCTCAACAACGGGCGCTTCCGCGTCGAGGCGGAGTGGACTACTTCTCAGGGCCAGAGCGATGTCGCCCAGGTGGTGCAGCTGACGCCGGATACCGGCTACCTCTGGTTCTTCAACTCGTCGAACGTCGAGGCGGTGGTCAAGGTGCTCGACGCTTGTGCCCTCAATGACCGCTACTGGGTGTTCGCCGGAGGGCTCACCAACGTCCAGACGGTGATCACGGTGACCGATACCCAGAACGGCCAGGTGAAGACCTACACCAACCCTCAATCCACGCCCTTCCAGCCGATCCAGGACACCAGCGCCTTCGCCACCTGCCCGTAGTGGCCTGGGCCGGCCCGGGTGAGGGTAGCGCCGGGCCGGCGGCTTGGGAAGGCTCAGTTCAGGGCCGGGAAGAAGGCGAGACTCCATCGTCGAAACGCGGGCCCGGGGAAGCCCCCCGCGAGGCGCCCTAGGGGGCCGCGGGGGGCTGGCCGTCCTTCCAGCCGAGGATGCCGTCCACGGTGTTCACCGACACCGAGTGGTAGCCCGGTCGGGCCTTGGCGTAGATGCGCTGGGCCGTCGCCTTGCCCTCGGGAGTCTTGGCTAAGGCGGTGTAGAGAGGGCGGAGGAACTTGCGCCGGCCGACCTGGGTGAGGAAGCGCTCGAGGGCCTCGTTGGCCGGCTGGTAGCGGTGGGCGACGGTGATCTCGAGCCAGGCACAGAGGATCTCCGAGTTGCCGCTGGCGGTCAGCTCGAAGGTCTGGTCGAGATCCGCCAGCTGGGCGGGCTTGAGGCTCTTGGGCAGCTTGGCCAGGAAGTGGAGCCTCTCGTGAGTGGTCCAGCCGGCGGCGGCGAGGCTTTTGGCCTTGGTGCCCTTGACGAAGCGGGCCACCTCGGCCTCGACCTTGGCGAAGGCGTCGGACTTCGGCCGATCGAGGGTGGCGGGCAGCCCCGGGCCGTTGACCCACTCGTCGTAAGTGACCTTCTGCGACGCCTGGGGCAGCTCCCGCTGGAGGTAGAAGAGGAAGTTCTTGGTGGTCACCGAGCGGAAGCCGAAGGTATCGAAGTACTGCTGGAGGAAGAGGTCCCACTGCGCGCGGCCGACGGCGGCCTCGAGGGTGCGCAAGAAGTAGTACCCCTTCTGGTAGGCGATGGCGGTCATGCCGTCGTCGGGGTCCCGGCCCGCGAGGTCGAGCAGGAGGTGAGTGTCGGGGCTGTCGGCCGGGTACTCGGCGAGGGCGCTCTCGAGCTCGGCCAGCCCCAGCGAGGCGAGCATCTCGGCGTAGGGGCGGCCGTAGACCGCTTCCATGATCCGCTGCTCGAAGTAGACCGTGAAGCCCTCGTTGAGCCAGAAGTCGTTCCAAGTCGCGTTGGTGACCAGGTTGCCGGACCAGGAGTGGGCGAGCTCGTGAGCGATCAGCGACACCAGCGAGCGATCCCCGGCCAGAACGGTCGGTGTGGCGAAGGTCAGTCGCGGGTTCTCCATACCGCCGAAGGGGAAGGAGGGCGGCAGCACCAAGAGGTCGTAGCGGCCCCAGCGGTAGGGCCCGTACAGCCGCTCGGCGGCGGCGATCATCTTCTCGGTCTCGCCGAACTCCCAGGCCGCCTTGTCCACCACGGCGGGCTCGGCATAGACACCGGTGCGCATTCCCATCGAGCGGAAGGCGAGGTCACCGACGGCGAGGGCCATCAAGTAGGAGGGGATCGCTTCCGTCATGCGGAAGCGGTAGACCCCATCCTCGGCCCGCTGGATCGGGTTCTCCGCGCTCATCACGGCCATCAGGCCGCGCGGGACGCGGATCGTCGCCTCGTAGGTCATGCGCACGCTCGGTGTGTCCTGGAGGGGGATCCAGGTGCGAGCGAGGATGGCCTGCGATTGGGTGAAGAGGAAGGGCTGCTGGCCACCCGAGGTCTGCGCCGGCGCCAGCCACTGGAGGGCCGCGGCGTCGGGGCGGGTGCGGTAATCGAGGTGCACCACGCGGGTGCCGGGCAGCAGGTCCACCACTACGGCCTGCCCGAGGAAGGGACGCTCCGCTCCCAGGGCCCAGGTCGCCGCGCCACCCTCGTCGAGGGTGACCCCCTGGATCTCGAGACCGCGGCTGTCGAGCACCAGCCGCTGGCCTTTGCCCGAGCGGTCGAGGCGGAGGGAGGCCCGGCCAGCCAGCCGCTTCTGCTCGAAGTCGACGGTCAGGTCGAGGGTCAGGTGCTGGACCGCCACCTCCTTCGGCCGGGCGAAGGAGTGCGGATCCGGTCCCGGCTCGAGGTCGACGGTGCCGGGAGGAGCGGTGGCGAGGGCGGGGCTGGCGAAGGTCATGGACAGGCTCACGGCAAGGAGGATGAAGGGATGGCTGTGGTGCATCGGGATTCCTCGGGAAGGACCGCGTCCAGCCTTGGGCGCGGGGTAAGACAGTCTATGGCACCACCAGGGTGCCCGGCACTTCTTGTCCGCACAGGGCCCGCTCGACCAAGCCCGGCTCGCGGCCGTCGATCAGCAGCGAGGTTACGCCCCGGCGGGCGAGCCGGGCGGCGGTGTCGACCCTCAGCCGGATGCCACCGGTGACGTCGACACCGGAGGCACCGGTGAGGTCGAAGGCCAGGCGGGCGGCGGTGGTCGCCGACAGCAGCGGCAGGCTGCGGCCGTCGCGGTCGTGGACGCCGGCGGTCTCTCCCGCCCAGATCACCCGCCGGACGGCCAGTCTTCGCCGCCCCAGCGCCTGCACCAGGGTGGTGAAGAGGACCTCGGTCGAGACGATCGCCGCACCCTGCCCGGAGTCCATCACCACGTCGCCGTAGAGCAGGGGCAGGAAGCCACCCTCGAGGGCGGTCAGCAGGGGCTCCAGGGCGAAGCGGCGGGTGAGGCCGAAGCGGGTGAGGAAGGCGCTCGACGGGACGATGCTGAAGGGGGTCTCTCCGGCCGCGATCAGCGCTTCGGAGACCAGGCGATGGAGCCGGGCGGCGCTCGCCTGGGTAGCCGAGACGCCGCTGCGCTGTGCCGCCTCGCGCAGACCCTCGGCGAGGCGGTGATTCTGCGCCTCCCAGTGGCCGAAGGAGCCGCTGCCATGGCCGACCACGAGTTGGTGGCTCATCGTCGGGCGGGCGGCGGTGATCTCGCGGGCCAGGCGGGCGATGACCTCGCGGCGGGCGGTCTCACGCTTCTGCTTGTCGGTCAGCAGGCTGCCGCCGAGCTTGAGCAGGGTGATCTCGGCGAGGGGCTCACGGGTGTGGGCGGAGCGTCGCGGGGTCTTCGAGATCGGCTCGCTCATGGGCCTCCTTCAGAAGAGATCCTCGGCAGGCGCCGGGCCGCTGCCGGCGCGATCGGAGAGGACCGAATGCACCCCCGGCAGAGAGGCCAGGCGGGCCGCGACCACCGCGGCGTCCTGGGGCTCACAGATCACGTGCACGTTGGGGCCGGCGTCCATCGTACCCCAGGCGCCGATCCCCGTGGCGCGCAGGGCTCGTAGCTCGGCGAGCACCGTCAGGGTGGCGGGGGCCCAGTAGAAGATCCCCGGCCGCGACGACATGGCGATCAGGTGGAGGTCGATCGCCTCCTCCTCGATCAGCGGGCCGAGGGCTTCGAGATCGCGCTTCGCGAGCGCCTGACGCACCCGCGCCAGCTTCTCGGGCAGGCGCTCGAGGCGCCGGTCGAAATAGGGGCTGGTGGGAGCCCGGCGGTGGCCCTCGATCGACGAGACCTCCTTCTCGCCGGTCTCGATCAGGGCGATCAGGTCGCAGAGGGGCCAATGCTCGGCGGGGTGGAGAGCGTGGGCGCCGTCGCGGGCCTTCTGGGCCGCCGGCAGCTCGACGAAGCCGCCCAGGACCGAGCGGGCGGCCGAGGCCGAGCCGCTGGCGCGGGCCAGGGCGGAGAGCTCCCTGGTGGGCAGCTCGAGGCCGAGGCTCTCGACCACTGCCAGGGCCAGGGCGGCGAAGCCGGAGGCCGACGAGGCGAGGCCGGCCGAGGCCGGGAAGCTGTTGGCGGTGGCGACCCGGAACGAGCCGAGGAAGCCGGTGGCCTTGCGCAAGGCATCGAGGTGAGCGATCACCCGCCGGGCGAAAGCGACCGGGGCGGGCTCCAGAGCACCGCCGGGGCTGCGCAGGAGGACCTCGTCGGGACCGGCACCGGCCCTCGCCTCGACCGTCGTCTGGCTCAGGCAGGCTGAGAGGGTCATCGAGATCGAGGCATTGGCCGGCAGGGCCTCGGCCAGGTCCCGGGCTCCCCAGTACTTGATGAAAGCGATGTTGGCCGGCGCGACCACCGAGGCCTTGCCCCGCACCAGGGCGGGTTGGGTGGTGGCCGCCATCAGCGTGCCGGCTCCGCTTCGTCGGCCCCCACTTCGAGCGAGAGGCCGGGAGCGCCCAAGCGGGGCGAGAGGCCAGCGAGGCCGGCCAGGAGGTCCCATCCCGACAGCTCGGACGGCTCGGGGTGGTAGACGATCAGCGAGCCGGCCCCGGGCCCGTCGAGGGAGCCTGCCCCGGAGACCTTGGCGGCGCCGCCCTGGGCTTCGATGCGCGCGATGAGCTGGCGCACCGGCTCGGGGGTGATCCCCAGCTCGGTCAGGCAGGCCTGGCACTGGCGGATCAGGGCCAGCACCCGCGGCCGGTTCTCCTCCCGCCGGGCGAGCTCCTGGCGCAGCCCCCAGGTGGCCCTCTCGATGCGGTCGAAGACCTCCTCCACGCGCAGCCGGTCGGCCTGCCAGAGGCTGCGCACGGCGGCGACCACCTGGCCGGTGGGCTCGGCCGGCGTGCCAGTGTCGAAGACGCGCAGGCGCTCGAGCAACGAGGAGCTGGCGGCGATCGAGTCCGCGTGCACCAGGCCGTCGACGTCGCGCCGGGCCCAGATCAACCCGCCCCTTACCACCGCGGCGCTGTCGACCCCCGAAGGCTCGCCGTGCTGGCGGCGCTCGATCTCGATCGAGAGGGGCAAGAGGTCGTCGTCCTCGGCGGGCTGGCCGAGGAAGGCGAGCAGGGCCTGAGCCACGGCGCTGGCAGTGGCCGCCGAGCTGCCGAAGCCCGAGCCCAGGGGCAGCTGGGAGCTGACGGTCAGGGTGAAGGGGCGCGGCGTGGCGCCTCCGGCGAGCCGCGACGCCTCGCCGAGGGCGGCCAGCACGACGTGGGCGGGATCCTCGCCGCGCAGGCGCCGGAAGGACTCCGTGCTGGGTGCCGCGACGTGCTCCTCCCAGCGCTGCCGGGCCGCTTCGGCGTAGGCCACGATCTCCGGCCAGGCCAGCTCGCGGTGCACGCCCACGGCAGGCAGCGCCAGCTCGCAGCCCTCGCCGGTCCGGCGGGGGCTGATCCGGGCGGTCAGACGCAGGTCGAGGGCGGCCACCAGGGCCGGGCGGCCGTAGACCACGGCGTGCTCCCCGGCGAGGATCAGCTTGCCCGGTGCGGAGACCACGGCCGGCAGGCCGGGCACGCTGCGGGGTCGCCTGGCCACGGCAGGAGCGGCCGGCGCCGGGATCGCCGCCGCGGGCTCGGGGCGGACGCCCGAGTCGGCCTTGCCGCGGCCCAGGCGTTCGTGGGCACGGGCCAGGTCCCGCGAGGTGAAGGCCGCCATCAGGGACAGCTCGCCGGCCAGCACAGCCGCGGCGAGGATCTCTCCCAGGCGGGTCGCCGCCGCGCCCGGGCGAGCCGGGTCGGGCTTGATGCCGAGGATACTCAGGGATTCGCTCTGGGTCTCGAGGGCGGTGCCGCCGCCCACCGCCCCGACCGGCAGGTCGGGCAGGTAGACCGAGGCGTAGACCGCGTCCTCGCCCCGGAGCTCGATGTTGGTGATCGCCATCGAGCCGCCGACCACGTGGGCGATGTCCTGGCCGGTGGCCAGGAAGAAGGCGGCCACGACGTTCGCCGAGTGGGCGTTGTAGCCCTGCGCCCCGGCGGCGATCGAGCCCAGCAGGTTCTTGCGGTACTGCACCTCGACCAGGGCCCGGGCGTCGGTCTTGAGGAACTTCGAGAGCACCGCGGCGGGCAGCACCACCTCGGCGTGAAGGCGTTTGCCCCGGCCTTCCTGGAAGTTGATCGCCGCCGGCTTCTTGTCCACGCAGTAGTTGCCGGACAGGGCGATACAACGCACCCCGGCTTTGGGCACGATGTAGTCCGAGACCACGCGATCGCAGGCGATGGTCGCCATGTTCATGCCCATGGCATCACCGGACTGGAAGCGGAAGCGCAGGAAGACCGTGGTGCCGAAGGCGTAGGGGCGGATCTCGATCAGCCGCAGGTAGCGGCTGGTGCCCTGGGCGATGGCGCGGATCTCGGCCTCGTGGCGCTCGACCCAGGCGAGGAAGCGGCGGGTGTCGTCGATGCCGGCGGTCTCGAACACCGGTGCCCGGGTCATGCCGACGTCCTCGACCCAGGTGCGGGCGCCGCCGGCGGCGCGGATCGCCGCGCAGCCGCGGTTGATCGAGGCCACCAGGGCGCCCTCGGTGGTGGCCAGGGGCACGAAGACGTCGCCGTCGATGTGCTCGCCCCGCACGGTCAGGGGGCCGGCCACGCCGACCGGCACCTGGACGACGCCGATGAAGTTCTCGCAGTGACGAGTCGAGGCCCGGTGGGCATCGAGGGAGTACCGGCCGAGGTGCTCGAGGTGGGCCCCCGAGACTTCCTCCAGGGCCTCGCGGCGGATGGCCGCGGCTTCCTCGGCCGGTAGCTCGGTGGGCAGCTGGTAGAAGCGCATCTCGCCGCTGGCGAGGGCGCGCACCAGGCGCTCGCGCTGGTCGGCGGGAACGCCCTCGCCCTTCGCGGCCGAGGCCGGGGGGTGGGCTCCCTTGGGCTCGCTCATCTCACTCTCCGCAACGGGGGCGCTAGCGCGGCACCCGCTCGAGCTTGACCTGGCGTAGCTCGGCGAGGTTGCGCACCCCCAGACAGAACATGGTGATCCGGAGCTCGGCGACCAGCTGGTCGATGCGCTCGGCCACGGCCTCGGCCGAACGCGTTGCGGGCTCCAGGAAGGGATAGGCCAGGCCGGCGAGGTCGGCGCCCAGGGCGAGGGCCTTGGCGACGTCGACACCGTTCCTCACGCCACCGCTGCCGATGACCGTCACCCCCGGCACCCGCCGGGTCTGGCGGATCGATTCCGGAGTCGGCAAGCCCCAGGTGGCGAAGAGCTCGCCGATCGGCAGGTCGCCGGCGCGGGCGGCCTCGATCCGCGCCCAGCTGGTGCCGCCGCGGCCGGCGGTGTCGATGATGCGGACGCCGATGTCGGCGAGCGAGCGGGCGGTGGTCTCGGAGATGCCCGAGCCGACCTCCTTGGCGATCACCGGCACGTCCAGACCGTCCACCACCCGCTTCATCTTCGCCAGGAGGCTCGAGAAGTTGGTCTGCCCCTCGGGCTGCAAGGCCTCCTGCAGGGGATTCAGGTGCAACACCAGGGCGTCGGCCTCGATCATCTCCACCGCCCGGCGGCACTCGGAGAGGCCGAAGCCGTAGTTGAGCTGCACCGCACCGAGGTTGGCGAGCAGGGGCACCGAGGGAGCCACCGCCCGCACCTGGAAGCTCTGGCTCTGCAGGGGATCCTCGATCGCCGGCCGCTGCGATCCCACGCCCACGGCCACGGAGCGCCGCTGGGCACCGGCGGCGAGGTTGAGATTGATCTCGTTGGCGGTCTCGGTGCCACCGGTCATGCAGGAGATCAGCAGCGGCGCCGCCAGCCGGCGGCCGAGGAAGCGGGTGCCGGTGTCGACGTCGGCGAGGTCCATCTCGGGCAGGGCACGGTGCTCGAAGTGCCACTCGTCAAAGAAGCTCCCGGCGATCTGCATGCGCGGATCTAGGGCCAGCTGGAGGTGCTCGGCTTTGCGGTCCCGAAGCTCGGGGAGGGCTTCTTCCAGGACGGGGGCGGTCACTCTTCGCGCTCCTCGGAGTAGGCGATCAGGGCTTCGAAGAACCTCCGGCCCTCGGGCAGCAGAGGCAGGCGCGGTAGCAGCGCCCGGGCCGTGGCGAGGCGTGCCGCGATCATCTCACGGACGCGCTCGACACCGCCGCGCTCGGCGATCAGGTCGAGGGCCCGCGCGAGCTCCGCCGGGGTGGCTCTGGCGTTGCCGCGGACCGAGCCGAGGAAGCGGCGCTCCTCCGCGCCGGCGGCGGCGAGGGCGTGGTGGAGCACGAAGGTGAACTTCCCCTCGAGCAGGTCCCCGCCCACCGGCTTGCCGGTGCGCTCCGGGTCGCCGAAGAGGCCGAGGAGGTCGTCCTTGAGCTGGAAGACCTCGCCGAGAGCGGCGCCCAGCTGGGCGAGGGCGCCTACGGTCTCCTCTCCAGCCCCGGCCAGGAGGGCCCCCAGCTCCATCGGGCGCTCGACCGAGTAGCGCCCGGACTTCAGGCGCAGCACGGCGAGGAGGTCGGCTTCGGAGGGCTGGTCGGTCCGGCCGGCGACCAGCTCGAGGTACTGGCCCCAGATCACCTCCTCGGTCATCGAGCCGAAGGTCCCGTCGAGCCGGCGGGCCGCCTGGGGGGGCGCTTCGGTGGCGGCGAAGAGCTCGGCCGCGAAGCTCGCCGCGAGATCGCCGGCGAGGATCGCCATGGAGCGACCGAAGTCCGCCCCGTCGCCGGCCAGCCCCTGCCGGCCGTGCAGCCGTTCGAAGGCCACGTGGGCCGTGGGCCGCCCGCGGCGCAGGTCGGCGTGGTCCATGATGTCGTCGTGGATCAGCAGGTAGGCGTGCAACAGCTCGGTGGCGAGGGCCGCGGGGAGGGCTCGTTCGGGGGGCGAACCGCCCAGGGCGCGGAAGGTCTCGAGCACCAGCAGGGGGCGCAGCCGCTTGCCTCCGGCCGCCACCAGGGACTCGACGGCGTCGACCAGCGCGACGGCGGCCGGAGCCTCGCGACCGGCGGCCCGGCGCTTGCCGGTGAGGAAGTCCACCAGCGCGCCGTCGACGAGTCGACGAGAGGAGGAAAGCAGCTCGCGGAAGGTGACCTGCGGATCGACGCCGGGGGCGCTGAGGGTGGGCATCGTGAAGGGTTGCGCCCGGGCGCAACGCGCCGATGATAGCACCCGGGGCCACGGAGCTCCGACGGGATCGTCGTGCTCAAGCGGGGCTTTCCGTCCAGGTCCTCTGCGAGCGCAATCGAAGGAGAGAGAGGAACTCCGAGAGCTCCACCAGCCCTTCGGCTTCGCGGCGTTCTGCGGTCGTGAGCTCTTCGCCCCGATCCTGCTGGTCGAGAAGGGCTTGCAGTCGCGCGTCGACGCCGGCGGGCAGCCGGAGCTTTGCGAGGTCCTCCGGCATCTCGACCTCGAGCAGTAGCTGGTGGGTCATGATCGACTCCTCGGACCGAACGTGAGAGCAGCATTCTACCGTTTGCCGCTGAGGGGGTCGCCCAGGCTGCGGCCCTTATGCGACTGTGGCGGCGGCGTCACCTTGAACGCCCTCTTCTCCTTCCTGGTCACGGCCTGGGCCATCTTCCTGATGATCAAGTCGATCGACGAGCTGCGCAGGGAGAAGGCGGCGGGGTAGACTCTGCCGGTTATGGCGGAACCCATCCCCCGCAGCCGGGTCGGCATGATCAGCCTGGGCTGCGCCAAGAACCTGGTCGACAGCGAGATCATCCTGGGGCGGCTGGCCGGCCAGGGACACGAGGTCGTGGCCTCGGTCGACGATGCCGACACCGTGATCGTCAATACCTGCGGCTTCATCGACCAGGCCCGCCAGGAGTCGGTCGACACCATCCTGGAGATGGCCGGGCTCAAGACCGGCGGCCAGGTGAAGAAGCTGCTGGTCGCCGGCTGCATGGTCAACCGCTACGGCCGGGAGCTGGCGACCGAGATCCCGGAGATCGACGGCTTCATCGGTCTCGACGGCCTCGCCGAAGCGGAGAAGGTCGTCGAGCTGGGCGGGGGGCCGCCGCCGCCCGCCCCCTCCCATCTGGTCTTCGACCACACCGCGCCCCGCCTGCTCACCACCCGCGGCTTCGCCTACCTGAAAGTCGCCGAGGGCTGCAACAACCCCTGCACCTTCTGCGCGATCCCGGTCTGGCGCGGCCGCTTCCGTAGCCGCACCATCGAGAGCCTGGTCGCAGAGGCCAGAGCTCTCGAGGCGGCCGGCGCCCAGGAGCTGATCCTCATCGCCCAGGACACCACCCGCTACGGCGAGGACCTGGGCCTCGGCCGCGACGGCCTCGAACGGCTGGTCGAGGCCCTGCTGGCGGCCACCTCGATGCCCTGGATCCGCTTCCTCTACGCCTACCCGACCACCCTCGACGCCGGGCTCCTGCGCCTGATGGCGCGAGAGCCGCGCTTCGTTTCCTACCTGGACATGCCCCTCCAGCACAGCCATCCAGACGTGCTCCGAGCCATGAAGCGGGGCGGCAACGACCGGCGCTACCGGGAGATCGTCGAGGGGGCCCGCGCCGAGGTGCCCGACCTCTTCTTGCGCAGCACCTTCATCTGCGGCTTCCCGGGTGAGACGGAGGCGCATTTCCGCCACCTGCTCGCCTTCGTCCAGGACCTGCACCTCGATCACCTCGGTGCCTTCGCCTACAGCCCCGAGGAGGACACCCCCTCGGCCGGCCTGCCCGGCCGGGTGCCGCGGAGCACGGCCCGGCGGCGTTACGAGCGCCTGCTCGAGGCCCAGCGGCCGATCTCCCTCGAGAGCCGACGCAAGCTGGTCGGGCGGCGCATGAGGGTGCTAGTGGAGGGCGTCTGTGGGGAGACCGAGCACCTGCTCGAGGGGCGCCATCACGGCATGGCCCCGGGGATCGACGGCCGGCTGCTGATCAACGATGGCAGCGCCCCGGCCGGCACCTTCGCCGAGGTCGAGATCACCGACGCCTTCCCGGACGACCTGGTGGGGAAGATCGTGGGACCCCTCGGGGCCCCCGGGATCGTCCCCGCCGAGAGCTGAGCGCATCTATGCAGGTTCTCGAAGACCTCAACAGCGCGGACGTGCCGCGCGGCGTGGTGGCGACGGTCGGCAACTACGACGGCCTCCACCTCGGCCAGCAGGCCATCCTGGCCAGGGTGGTCGAGAGGGCCCGGGCCCTCGACCTGCCTTCGGTGGTGATCGGCATCGAGCCCCATCCCCTGGCGGTGCTGCGCCCCGAAGCCGTGCCACCCCGCCTGCTCACCCTGGGCCAGAAGCAGGCCCTGCTCGGCGAGCTGGGCTTGGACGTCCTGGTGCTCGCCCGCTTCACCCCGGAGCTGGCCCGCACCTCGGCCGAGGGCTTCGTGCGCGAGGTGCTGGCCGGCCGGCTGGGGGTGAGTGAGGTCCACGTCGGCGAGGACTGGAGCTTCGGCCACGCCCGCGAGGGCAACCTCGCCCTGCTCGCACGGCTGGGGGAGGAGCTCGGCTTCGCGACCTCGGGCGTCCCCCAGGTGATCTGGCGGGGCGAGCGCATCTCGGCCTCCCGCATCCGCCGGGCGATCCTCGAGGGAGCCATCGAGGAGGCCGCCGAGATGCTCGGCCGGCCCTACTCGGTGACCGGCAAGATCGCCCGCGGCGACCGGATGGGCAAGCGCATCGGCTGGCCGACGATCAACCTCGATCCGGACAGCGAGCTGCTGCCGGGCGACGGGGTCTACGCCGGGCGCGTGTGCTTCCCGCCCTACCCGGCCAGCTTCGACTGTGCGACCAACGTCGGCACCCGTCCGACCGTCTACGAGAACTATCGCCGGGTGGTGGAGAGCCACATCCTGGACTTCTCGGCCGACGTCTACGGCCAGCAGGTGGAGATCTCCTTTCTGCGCCGGCTGCGCTCCGAGAAGATCTTCGCCAACGTCATGGAGCTCTCGGCGCAGATCCGCCGGGACGTGGAAGCCACGCGAGAATACTTCGCTGCTCGTCGGCGTTCTGAAGAAAGCGGAGGACCGGCCGGCCCTCCCGATCCTGAATGAAATCCCCAGCCCCAGCCCGATAGGAGGTTCCGATGGCGAACGAGAAGATCATGACTCTGTCCGGCGACAACTTCGAGCGCGACGTCCTGAAGTCGGACGTGCCCGTCCTGGTGGACTTCTGGGCCGAGTGGTGCGGGCCCTGCCGCATGGTGGCGCCGACCCTCGACCAGCTGGCCGATGAGATGGACGGCAAGGTCAAGATCGCCAAGCTGAACGTCGACCAGAACCAGCAGCTCGCTTTCCAGTTCGGGGTCCAGAGCATCCCCGCCTTCATCCTGTTCAAGAACGGCCAGGCCGTCGATCGCACCCTGGGCGCCCAGCCCAAGGCGGCCTTCCAGAGCTTCATCCAGCGCAATCTGTGAGCGACGGCTTCCGGCGGAGCTTGGACGAAGCCGGAGCCGGAGCCTTGGTGGTGGTCGCGCGCTCCTCGCGCGACCCCGACCTGGCTCCTTTCGTCGGCCCCATCCATCTCGGGGACGCCCTCCTGGTAGCGCCCCGTGACGGCGAGCCCCGACTCGCCTACCTGACGCCCATGGAACGCGACGAGGCCGCCGCCACCGGCCTCGCCCTGCTCAGCCCCACCGCGCTCGAGCTGTCCCGGCTGCGCACCGAGCTACCGGCCGAGGAGCACTTCTGGGCCGCCGTCATCGAACGCGCCCTCACCCTGGTGGACCTGCCCCCGGGTCGGATCGCCGTCGCCGGCTCGGGCCGGGCCGGGATGATGATGGCCGTGGGTCGGGCCCTGGAGAGCCGCGGTTGGGTGCCGCTGCCCGGCCAGCGCCTGAGCCTCTCCCTGCGCAAGAGCAAAGACGCCCGCCAAGTCCGCGAGGCCGAGCGGGTGGCAGCCGGAGGGGCTACGGCGCTGCGGCGGGTGGCCGAGCTGCTGGCCTCCGCCACCGCGCGCGACGGCGAGCTGTGGCTCGAGGGGGAGCGGCTGCGGGTAGCGCGGCTCCGGCGCGAGATCGCCCGCACCCTGGCCGGCTTCGAGCTCGAGCAGCCGGAGGGCAACATCGTGGCTCCGGCCGAGGAAGGGGCCGTGCCGCACTCGACCGGCACCGCCGAGCGGGTGCTGCGTCCGGGTGAGTCCCTGGTGGTCGACCTCTTTCCCCGTGGCTGGCTGTTCGCGGACATGACCCGCACTTTCTGCGTGGGCACCCCGCCCGAGCCTCTGGCGGCGGCCCACGCCGCGGTGCTCGAGGCGCTCGGCCGCGCCCACGACCGCCTGGCCGAGACCGCGCCGGCCTGGGGCCTGCGCGCTTCCTCCCTCCAGGACATGACCTGCAGCCACTTCGCCCGCCAGGGCTATCCGACCCTGGTCTCGGATCCGGCGACCACCACCGGCTACGTCCACAACCTCGGCCACGGCGTCGGCTTCGACCTCCACGAGTACCCCAGCTTCCGCCGCGAGGCGGGCGCTGAGGGCGTTCTGGCAGAGGGGGACTTGCTCACTCTGGAGCCTGGCCTCTACGATCCGCAGGTCGGCTGGGCCGTGCGGCTGGAGGATCTCGTGCTCCTCGAAGCGGCCGGCCCCCGCAACCTGACGCCTCTTCCCTACGACCTCGACCCTCGCGCGTGGCAGTGACCGCGACCCCGACGCCTCCTTCGCCCGCGGCTGCCCGCCGCTGGGCCTTCCGGCTGGCCGCGCTGGCGATCTCGACCCTGGTGGCGCTGGCGATGGCCGAGTTGGCCTTGCGGGCGTTCCGGCCGGTGGAGTTCCGGGAGCCCCCCAGGCCGGCCAAGGGCAACGCCTGGCGCTCGCTGATCCACCGTCGCTCCGAGGTCCCCGGCCTGGCCTACGAGCTCAACCCGGGTGCGAGGGGGGAGCGGGGACGGGAACGCATCGCGATCAGCAGTGCGGGCATGCGGGATGACGAGCCCCTGGCGCGCACCCCGGACCTCTGCCGCGTCGCGGTGGTGGGCGACTCCTCGACCTTTGGCTTCGGCATCGCCGAGGCCCATGACACCTACGCCAACGTGCTCGAGCGGCGCCTGAACGCCGAGTCTGGAGACGACCGGCGCTACGAGGTGCTCAACCTGGGGGTGGGTGGCTACTCGAGCCACGACGAGGCCCTGGCCTTCGCCGCCCGCGCGCAGGAGCTCGCCCCCGACCTGCTGATCGTGGGCTACTCGCTCAACGATCCCGAGATCGAGCCGATCCAGCCCCTGCACGCACATTTCCAGCGGGTGGAGTGGTGGCAACGCTTCCACCTGCTGCGCCTGCTGGCCCAGAGCCGCAACCGGCTGGAGCTCGAGCGCTACGGCGGCGGCAGCTACTACCTGGCCATCCACCGGCAACCCGAGAAGTGGCGTAGCGTGGTGGACGCTTTCGCCCGCTTCCAGGCCCTGGGCGAGCGGGGAGGGTTCCCCGTGCTGCTGGCGATCCTGCCGGTGCTGCCGGAAGGGGAGTGGGGCCAGCGCTACCGCTTCCTCGAGCTCCACGAGCAGGTGGCCGCCGAGGGCCGCGCCCACGGCTTCGAGGTGATCGACCTCCTGCCGGTGCTCGAGCCCCGAGACCCCGGGGAGATCCGGGTCTCCGCCGAGGACTTCCACCCCAACGAGCGCGGCCACCAGCTGATCGCCGACGCCCTCTTCGAGCGCATTGCTCGGAACCGCGACCGCCTGCTGCCTGCGCAGGGAGCCCCGTGACCGCCATCCTCGGCCTCTCGGCCTTCTACCATGACTCGGCCGCGGCCCTGGTGGTCGACGGCGAGGTCGCCGCCGCCGCGCAGGAGGAACGCTTCAGCCGCATCAAGCACGATCAGGGCTTCCCCGAACGGGCGGTGGCCTCCTGCCTCGAGCAGGCCGGGCTCGCCGTCGAGGACCTCGACTTCGTGGTCTTCTACGACAAGCCCCTGGCCAAATTCGATCGTCTGCTCGAGACCTACCTCGCCTTCGCCCCACGCGGCTTCGGCGCCTTCCTGGCCGCGATGCCCTCGTGGCTGCACCAGAAGCTCCACCTGCCGCGAGAGATCCGCCACGGGCTCGGCGGACGCTGGAAGAAGCGGGTGCTGTTCACCGACCACCACCAGTCGCACGCGGCGAGCGCCTTCTTCCCCTCTCCTTTCGAAGAGGCGGCGCTGCTCACCTTCGACGGGGTGGGGGAGTGGGCCACGGCCTCCTGGGGCGTGGGCCGTGGCAACCGGGTGGAGCTCGCCAAGGCGCAGCACTTCCCGCACTCCCTGGGCCTGCTCTACTCGGCCTTCACCTATTTCACCGGCTTCGCCGTCAACTCGGACGAGTACAAGCTGATGGGCCTCGCCCCCTACGGCGAGCCGACCTACCTCGACCTCTTCCTGGAGCACTTCGTCGACTTGAAGGACGACGGCTCCCTGTGGCTGGACCAGCGCTACTTCAGCTACTGCCACGGCCTGACCATGACCTCGGCCGAGATGGACCGACTGCTGGGCGGCCCTCCGCGCCGGGCCGGGGAGCCGATCACCGAGCGGGAGATGAACCTCGCCGCGACGGTACAGCGGCTGACCGAAGAAGTGATGCTGCGCGCCGCCCGCCACGTCCACGCCGAGACCGGTCTCAAGCGGCTGTGCCTGGCCGGGGGCGTGGCCCTGAACTGCGTGGCCAACGGCCGCATCCTGCGCGAGGGGCCGTTCGAGGAGATCTGGATCCAGCCGGCCTCGGACGACGCCGGCGGCGCCCTCGGTGCCGCCCTCTTCGTCTGGCACCAGCTGCTCGGCAATCAGCGGGTGCCTCGGCGGCCGGATTCCCAAAAGGCCTCGCTGCTCGGCCCGGCCTGGAGCGACGGGGAGATTCGCTCCTTCCTCGAGTCGACCGGCGCCCCCTTCGAAGTCTTCGAGGCGGACGAACCCTTCGTCGACCGGGTGGCCGAGGTGCTCGCCGAGGGCAAGGTGGTGGGCTGGTACCAGGGGCGGATGGAGTTCGGCCCGCGGGCCCTGGGCTCGCGCAGCATCCTCGGTGATCCCCGCGTGCCCGACATGCAGAGCCGGATCAACAAGAAGGTGAAGTTCCGCGAGGGCTTCCGCCCCTTCGCGCCGGTGGTGCTGGAGGAGAGGGCGAGCGAGTACTTCGACCTCGCGCCGGGCGTGACCAGCCCCTACATGCTGCTGGTGGCGCCGGTGGCCGAGGCTCAGCTGCGGCCCCTCTCCGAGGAGGACCGGCAGCGGCAAGGGCTCGACAAGCTCAAGGTGGTGCGCTCGGAGATCCCCTCGGTCACCCACGTCGACGGCTCGGCGCGCGTCCAGACCGTGCCGCCGGAAAGCCCGGAGCTGTACCGCCGCCTGCTCGAACGCTTCGAGGCCCGGACCGGCTGCCCGGTCCTGGTCAACACCAGCTTCAACCTCGGCTGGGAGCCGATCGTCGAGAGCCC
>JBIOYC010000058.1:0-19982 GCA_044869955.1 Thermoanaerobaculia bacterium
CGTGTCCGCCCTCCCCGCCGGGGCGCAGCATGCTGCGCCCCTACAGGTTGATCACCTGGCCGTCGGCGAGGACGTGGAAACCCTGCTTCTCGACGTTCTTGCGCGCTTCGGAGTCCCCGTCGAGAGCCGGGTTCGAGTGGTTCAGGTGGGTGAACCAGACCTCGAGCCGCCCCTCCGAGACGGGCGGCCGCAGGGTCTCCATCGAATCCACGATCAGCGGATGCCCGATCTCGGCGAGGTTGCGGTCCGGTAGCTCCTCGCCCGAGTAGAAGGTGGCATCGAGCAGGGCGACGTCCACGCCGGCCAGGGCCTCGAGGATCGACGGCGACCACTTGCGCCAGGGATCGGTGTCGGGCACGTAGAGCAGGGTCTTGTGCGGCCCCTTGATCTTGTAGCCGAAGGTGTCCGTGTACTCGGCCCGGTGCGGCACCAGCAGGGGCGTCACGGTCACCCCCTGCCCGAGCGCCACGGCCTGCCCGGGCTCGAGGATCGCTGGCTGGATGTTGCCGAGACGCACCAGCTGGTCCCAGGGGGCGTTCCTGGACAGAAATTCCACCATCCGCCGCGTCCCCCAGACTGGAACACCGCGGGTGTGCATCGATTCGTAGCCCAGGTGGGCGAGGCCGGTGTAGTGGCCCATGTGGGCGTGGGTCAGGAAGACGCCCGAGATCAGACTGCGGTCGATGCGCTCCGGCGCTCCGCTGCGGAAGGGCCGCAGCCTCTCGATCTGGGCCGGCAGGTCGGGAGTGGCGTCGAAGAGGTAGCGCTCGTTGGTCTCCGGCAGGATCAAGGCGAGCGAGGCCACGGCCCGGGCCCGCGCGGGGTCCCTTCGGGCCGCCGTGCAGCGGTCGCAGGCGCAGCCGGTCTGGGGCAAGCCACCGTCCTGGGCCGTGCCGAGGACGAGGATCCGCGGACCGGCGGCGGCCGGAGCGTCGGCGCGGCTCGACCACCAGGTGGCGGCGCCCAGCAGGACGGCGACGCCGAGCAGCAAGAAGCGTGGGCTCATGGCTGGTCCTCTCTCAGGATCGGGCCTTCCGGCGGTGGCGGATCCCGATCAGGGCCGGCAGCACGGTCATCGCCGTGATCACGGTGGTCATGGCGCCGATCGAGGCCACGTAGCCGGTGGAACGCATGCCGGGGAAGCTCGAGGTGGCGAGGCTGCCGAAGCCCACCACCGTGGTCAGGGCGGCGATCAGGATGGCGTTCGAGGTCTCGCCGATGCCGTTCTCCGGCCGATCCTGCTCCTTCTCGAGGTAGCGATGCACCATGTGGATGCCGTAGTCGCTGCCCAGGCCGACGATCATGGTGGTGACGAAGATGTTCATGAAGTTCATCGGCAGGTCGAGAAGGGTCATCGCCCCGAGCATCCAGATCATGCCCAGGGCGAGCGGCACGAGAGTCGCGAACGCCGGCACCACGCGCCGGAAGTCGTAGATCAGGATCAAGAGGACGATGCCGGTGCCCAGCGCCAAGGCGATCCAGGCGTCCCGGCGCACTCGCTCCCGCATGTACTTGTTGATCACGTTGGCGCCCGTCAACACCGTGTCCGGCCCCAACTTCTTCGCCAGCTCGAGGGCCTGCGGCGGGGCCTCGCGGTTCCACTCCCCGGCTCGCGGGTAGAGGTAGATCACGCTCTGCCAGCCGTCGCCGTGCCGGTGCAGGACGCGGTCCAGCAGGCGGCGCGCCTGGCCTTCGGCCGGCAGGTCCTCGGTCCCCATCGGCTCGGTGGGAGAAAGGGCCTGCTCGAGGAGGCCCAGACCCCGCTCGAACGCGGTCGCCCGCAGCCCCTCGGCGGTGAGCGCCGCCGCCAGCTCGCTGCGAACTCGCGCCGGGTCCAGCTCCCCGTTCGCTCGCTTCTCGGCCAGCCAGGCGAGGGCCTCACGCTGCCTGCGGGGTGACGGGATGACGGAGCTGACGCTCGACAGGCTCTTGATCACGCCATCTCGGACCAGCGACTGGGCCTCCTGGGCCACCTCTTCCGTGCGGTCCAGCAGGGGCCCGACCTCCTGGCCGCGGAGGATCAGCATCATGAAGTCGAAGTCCGAGCCGAAACGCTCGGCGACCAGCTTCTCCACCGCGCCGCCCTCGCTTCCCGCCGGCCGCATCGATTTCCAGCTGTCCTCGAAGGGCAAGCGTAGGGCGTAGAGCCCGAGGACCACGGTGAGCAGAGCCGTCGCCACCAGTACCGGAACGGGATGGCGGTAGGAGAGCTTGGCGACACGATCGCCCCCGAAGCCGTGCAAGTAGAGCCGGGGCCGGGAGTCGCGGCGCCGGTGGTGCTCTTCGCTCCAGGCGAGCATGGCGGGCAGCAGCAGCACCACGGCGAGCAGACAGAACAGGATGCCCGTGCCGGTGAGCACCCCCATCTGGCGCAGGCCGCGGAAGTCGGTGAAGGTGAAGGCGTAAAAGGTGGCCGCCGTGGTGCAGGCGCCGGCCACCACCGCCGGCCCGGCCAGGCCCATGGAGCTCACCAGGGAGGTCTCGAAGTCCTTGCCGGCACGGCCCTCTTCGACGAACCGGCCGTAGAGCACGACCACGAAGTCGACGCCCACGCCCGCGAGCAGGGCGGCAGTGCCGCTGGTCGCCGAGCTGACGGTGCCGAAGACCAGCGACGCGAAGCCGAAGGTGAGCACCATCCCGACCGCCAGGGGCACGAAGGCGTAGCCTAGGGTCGAGAGCCGGCGGAAGGCGAAGAGGAAGAGGATCAGCACCAGCAGCATCGAGCTGGTGGAGTTGATCGTCATGTCCCCCTGGATCGCGCTGGCGTCCTCGACCGCCGAGACGTGCGCGCCGCCCATTCGCACGCGGGGCAGGGGCAGTGCCTCGGAGCCCATCTCGGTCTGGAAGTCGGCGTTGGCGCCGGTCACGGCGCCGCGGATCGCGGCGACCATGCGCTTGCCGTGGTCGATGTCCTGGGGCGGCCGCGAGGGCTTGGCAATGAGCAGCAGCAGGCGCTGGTCCTGGGACAGGAAGTAGCCGCTCATCCAGTCCACCGACATGCCGCCACGGCTCGACTCGATGCGACTGAGCAGCACCTCGGCGATGCCCAGGGGGTCCAGCCGGGCGAGGTCCCGGAGCACCAGCGACTGCGGCGTGGAGAGCCGGCGGCGCAGCTCCCCAACCCTCTGCTGGATGCCCTCGGGGGTCAGCCTCCGGGCCAGCTCCTCCCGCCCCGCCGCATCGAGGAACAGCACGGCCCGGGGGAAGAGCTGCTCGAGCAGCCTCTCCGGCTCTTCGATCCGGTACTCCACGTCGACCAGCTCGGGGATCTCGCGCAAGCGCGCCGCGAGCCGGTCGGCGTAAGCCTGATAGGGGTCGATCGGCCCTCCCTCGGGGATCTCGAGCACGACCATCAGGTAGTCGAAGGTGCCGAACTCTTGGAGCGTGTCGAGATAGGCGGCGATCACCGGGTCCTTGCGCGGCACCAGGTTGAGGACGTCGCCATCGAGCTTCAAGCGCGAGATCAGCCACCCCGACAGAGCGAGCAGCGCCAGGGTGCCGGCGAAGACCAGGCGGTAGTGGCGCCGCGCGAAGAGGGCGAGTCGTTCGAGAAGGGTGCGGATCACTCGGCGGGTCCTCCAGGCATCGGGCCACGACGAATGAAGCGGCCGAAGTGAACGAAGTACTCGACGCCCGAGTAGACCGTCACTACCAGGGCCAGCCAGAGGGAGACGGGGGTCAGATGACCGAACTCGCCGAGCTTCTCATGGATGATGACGAACGAGATCGAGATCACCTGGAGCACGGTCTTGAGCTTGCCCGAGAAGCCCGCGGCGACCACGACGCCCTCGCTGGCCGCGAAGCTGCGCAGGGCCGAGACGGCGAACTCCCGGGCGATGATCGCCACCACGATCCAGGCCGGCACCACCTGGGGATTGATCTCCACCAGCGAGATGTAGGCCGCGGACATCAGGATCTTGTCCGCCGCCGGGTCGAGGAGCTTGCCGAAGCGGGTGACCTGGTGGCGGCGCCGGGCGATGAAGCCGTCGAGCACGTCGGTCAAGGCCGCCAGCAGAAAGAGCCCCAGCCCCCACCACTCGCGGCCGTCGAACTTGGTGAGCAACACCACCACCAGGATCGGCACCAGGAGGATGCGGAACAGGGTCAGCAGATTCGGCAGGTTCAACACCGCCGGAACGATAGCGCGACGGGGGGAGGCGGGGGAAGCTGGCGGGGGGCGGTCGCCCCCCCTCACGGATCCGTCGTGATGACGATCTTGCCGTCCTTGCGCACCACGTGGGGGCGGCGGCCTTCGAGCTGGTTGCTGTCGAGGTTGGGGTCCGTGCCCTGGTAGAGGTGGAGCACCCGGCGGATGTACTCGCGGGTCTCCTGGTAGGGGGGCACGCCGCCGTGGCGCTGCACTGCACCCGGGCCGGCGTTGTAGGCTGCCAGGGCCAGCTCGATGCGGTTGCCGAAGCGGTCGAGCATCTGGCGCAGGTAGGCCGTGCCGCCGCGGACGTTCTGGTCGGGGTCGTAGGGATCCGAGACCGCCAGCTCCTTGGCGGTGGAAGGCTTGAGCTGCATCAGGCCGATGCAGCCCTTGTTCGAGACCGCGCGGGAGTTGTAGCCGGACTCGGCCTGGATCACCGCCTGCACCAGCCGCGGCGAAAGGCGATGGTGGTCGGCGTGGCGCTCGATCAACGGCACCCAGGCGGCCACCGGCACCGGCCGAAGGCTCCACGCCGTCCGGCTGGCCTTCTGCACCGGCGTCTCGTTGTAGATCAGGGTGGAGCCGTCCGCACGGGTGACGATGCGCACCTGGGCTGCGGCCGGTAGAGCCAGCAACAGGGCGAGCAGGGCGAGGACAGGGCGCTTCATGGCTCGGTTGAAGTCGGGCGGCCAGCGAGTCTACCCCAAGGGGGCTCAGGGCGCACGGCCGTGCGCCCTTCGGCCTACCCCAGTCCCAGCTGCTCGCGCACGCGCCTCTCGGCCGCGGCCAGGGCCTCGGGCAGCTTCTCCGGGTCCTTGCCGCCGGCCTGGGCGAAGTCGGGCCGGCCGCCCCCTCCCCCACCCACCACCGCCGCCGCGGCCTTGACCAGCTCCCCGGCGTGCACCCGGCCCACCAGGTCCTTGCTCACCGCCGCCACCAGGCTCACCTTGTCCGGCTCGCGGGCAGCGAGGAAGACCACCCCGGAACCGAGCTTCGAGCGCAGGGCGTCCGCGATCGTCCGCAGCTCGTTGGCCGGGGCCGGGGGCACCTCTTGAAGCAGCACCTTGACCCCCGCCACCTCTACTACGCCGTCCCCGGCCCCGCCCGCGGCCGGCGCCGCCGCCCGAGTGGCGCGCTCGAGGCGCAGCTTCGCCAGCTCGTCTTCCTTCTGCTTGGCCTCGCGGCGCAGGCGCGCGATCTCCTCCGGCGCCCGCTCGGCACCGGCCCCCAGGCTCTCCTCGATCGCCGCCAGCAGGCGCCGCCGCTCCTCCACCCAGCCGCGGGCGGCCTCGCCGGCCACGGCCTCGATACGGCGCACGCCGGAAGCGATGCCCTTCTCCGAGAGGATCACGAAGAGGCCGATCTCCCCCGTGTTGGCCACATGGCAGCCGCCGCAGAGCTCGAGGGAGACGCCCGGCACCTCCACCGTGCGCACCCGGTCCCCGTATTTCTCGCCGAACAGGGCCATGGCCCCGGAGGCGAGGGCCTCGGCGTGCGAGCGCTCGGCGATGGCGACGCCCAGGGCTTCGAGAGTCGTACGGTTCACCCGGCCCTCGATCTCGGCCAGCTCCCCGGGGGTCAGAGGCCGATGGAAGGTGAAGTCGAAGCGCAGCCGCTCCGGCGCCACCAGGGAGCCGGCCTGCCTGGCGCCTTCCCCCAGCACCCCGCGCAGGGCGGCGTGCAAGAGGTGGGTGGCGGTGTGGTGGCGCTCGATGGCCCGGCGGCGCGTGGCGTCCACCTCGAGGTCCACTCGTGCTCCGGCCGCCAGGGTGCCCTCCTCCACCGTCACGAAGTGGAGGAAGGTGCCGGCCGCCTCCTTCTGGGTGTCGGTCACTCTCGCCTTGCCCCCCGGCCAGCTGATCGTGCCGGTATCCCCCACCTCGCCGCCCCCCTCGGCGTAGAACACCGTGCGATCGAGGCTCACGGCACCGCTCGAGCCCGCGGCCAGGGCGGTCAAGGCCGAGCCGTCCCCCGCGGCCAGGCGCAGCACGGCGACTCCCTCGGCGCGATGGCGGCCGTAGCCCTCGAAGGGCGTGGGCCCGGTCTCGCCGCGCAACGTCTGGGCGAGCAGCTCACGGCGCTTCTGGCCGGAACCCGTGGCCTGGCGGGAGCGCTCCCGCTGGCGCTCCAGCTCGGCCTCGAAGCCCTCTTGATCGACCGTGAAGCGCTCCTCCTCGGCGATCTCGCGCACCAGCTCGAGGGGCAGGCCGTGGGTGTCGTAGAGCCGGAAGGCCAGAGATCCTGGCAGCTGGCTCTCGCCGCGGGCCCGCAGGGTCTCGATCTCGTCCTGGATGGCCCGGGCACCGGCCGCGAGGGTGGTCAGGAACTTCTCCTCCTCGCTGGCGATGGTCGCCGCCGAGGCCTCGCGGGTGGCGTCGAGCTCCGGGTAGGCGCCGGCGAAGATCTCGCCCACCGCCGGCAGCAGGCGGTGCAGAAAGGGCTCGGTGAAGCCCAGCCGCATGCCGTGGCGCAGGGCCCGGCGCAGCAGGCGGCGCAGCACGTAGCCGCGGCCCTCGTTGCCGGGGATCACCCCGTCGGCGAGCAGGAAGGCGCTCGAGCGCAGGTGGTCGGCGAGCACCCGCGCGGCCACGTCCCCTTCGGCCATCGTGCCCCCGTAGGTCGTACCCGCCAGCCGCACGGCACCCTCGATCAGGGGCCGAAAGAGGTCGGTGTCGTAGTTCGAGGCCACGCCCTGGAGCACCGCCGCCACCCGTTCGAGGCCGGCGCCGGTATCGATCGAGGGATTGGGCAGGGGAGTGAGGGTGCCGTCGGCGGCGCGCTCGTACTGCATGAAGACCAGGTTCCAGATCTCCATGTAGCGGCCGGAGGCCGAGCCCTCGGCGAAGGGCACGGCGGGCCGCTGCGGCTCCCGGTCGACGAAGATCTCCGAGCAGGGGCCACACGGGCCGGTGTCGCCCATGGCCCAGAAGTTGTCCTCGGCGCCGCAGCGCAGGATGCGCTCCGGGGGCAGACTCGACAGCTCCCGCCACAGGGCCTCGGCCTCGTCGTCGTCCGTGAACACGGTGGCGAAGAGGCGCTCCGGCGGCAGGCCCCACACGCCGGTCACCAGCTCCCAGGCCATGGCCACGGCGTCGCGCTTGAAGTAGTCACCGAAGGAGAAGTTGCCGAGCATCTCGAAGAAGGTGTGGTGGCGCGGCGAGGGTCCGACGTTCTCGAGGTCGTTGTGCTTGCCCGAGACGCGCAGGCACTTCTGCACCGACACGGCGCGCTTGCCGGGCGGCGTCTCGGTGCCCAGGAAGAAGCCCTTGAACGGCACCATGCCGGCGTTCGTGAAGAGGAGAGTCGGGTCCCCGTGGGGCACCAGCGGCGCGCTGGCCACGATGCGATGGCCCCGCGAAGCGAAGAAGTCGAGGAAGGAGCGGCGGATGTCGGTGCTGTTCATGGGATCGGCCCTAAAAGGGGGCCAAGGATAGCAGGCAGGGCGATCGGAGCGAGGAAGGAGGCCCCGCCCGGCCCCCGAGCGTTTCAGGGGCCGGGCGGGGAGGGAGAGGGACCTACCACGCGTAGGTCAGCAGGAGGGTGAAGACGTTCGCCGTGTAGTCGGAGTAGCGGCTGTCGAGGAGGAGATAGCGGCTGGCGTTCATGGTGCGCAGATCGGTGGGCGAGGCTCCGGTCTCGAGGAAGACGCCCTGCATCGCCGGCTGGAGCTGATCCCAGGCGAAGTCGTCCAGCCGGTAGGGCTCGTAGAGGTAGCGCGCGGCCAAGGCCAGCCGCTCCTGGACCTGCCAGGTGAGCGTCAGCTCGGCGTTCCAGAGCTTCTCGGCCAGCTCGGGGAAGTCGTAGGCCACGCCGGAATTGATGTCGGGGGTGTCCGGATTGACGGTCTTCTGCTCGCCCTGGTAGTCGGAGTAGCCGAGGTCCACCTCGAGGTCGAGGCGGTCGGTGAGATCCGCAGCGAGCGACAAGCTCGCCCACAGCAGCTCGTCGTCCTGGGTGCGGCGCCAGCGGTTCTTGGGATCGAACTGGATGGCGTCGCTGCCGCGCGAGGTCTTGGGCACGGCCAGGCTGTCCCACAGCCCATTCTCGAGCCCGGCGGAGGCGGTCAGGGTCCAGCCCTCTGGCGCGTAGGTGGCGGCGACCGCCAGCGCCTCGCTCTCGGTTTCGTTGAGGCCGTAGGGGAAGGAGGGGAAGACGTTGCCGGTGGTCGGCGCCGGCGTCGGAGTCGCCACCACCCCGCGGTATTCGTCGTTGGCGAGGTCGTAGGAGGCCGTCAAGGTCCACGCATCGGCCGGGAAGATCTCGATCTCGAGGCCGATCTGCGAGCGGTCCCGCTCCCACACGTCGAAGGCCCGCAGGCGGGAGGTCTCGAAGCCCACGTGATAGGGGCCTTCGAAATCCCGCCTCGCCTCGAGCCAGGAGAACCGGGCGGCGAAGCGCTCATGCGGCGTCACCCGCACCCCCAACCGATAGCTGTCCTCCGTGGTCTCCTCGACCTGGCGGTCCTCGTACTGCCAGTCGGTGCGGGTGAAGTCGAGGTCGACACCGACCGTCTGGCCGAAACGCCAGCCGCCGCCCAGGCCGATGGCGCTCTTGGTGTAGCCGCCGATCTCGTTGAACAGCACCCGCGTGCCGCTCGCGTCGCGCTGGCCGATGCCGGCGCGGAAGTAGGAATCACCGGCCGCGGCGAAGCCCGGAAAGAGGATCTCCGGTCGCCGGTCGTCGTACTCGTAGCGACGGAAGCTGGCGCGCAGGTCGAGGCTCTCGATCGGCCGCGAGGTCACGCGCAGATCCGTGCGCGTGGTGCGCACCTCGCCGTCGAGGCTCGAGCGTGGCAGGGCCACGTCCTGGGCGCGGACGTCATCCGGCGTGCCGGCGACGCCGTCCGCTCCCAGGCTGAAGAGGATCGCCGGGTTCAGGGTGTAGGAAAGGAAGGGGTCGTCTTGCTCCATCTTGGCCAGGGAGAACGAGCCGTAGACCCGGGTGTGGGCCGGCAGCATCACCGAGCCGGTGGCGTGAATCCGCTGGTAGTCGTTGTCCGGGGCGAGGTCGAGGGCCGCGCGGGCGAAGCGACCGCGGTTGCCCTGGTTGGCCAGGGCTCCCGAGGGCTCCTGCTCGAACTGCGGAGCCAGGCCCAGCGAGGAAGAGGTGGCCCCGGGCGTGGCCTCGAAGGGGTTGTCCCAGACCAGGGTGCCGAGGTCGTTCTCGAAGCTCGACTGCTCCCAGCCGAAGTCGAAGAAGAAGCGATCGCGGCGGAAGGAGGTGCCGAGCCCGACCTCCCGGCTGCTGGTGTCGATCGCCGCCGGCAGCTCGATTCCGCGGATCTCGATCCGCTCGCGGTCGAAGAAACCGGCGCCCGTCTGCGTCCCTGCGCCGACCTGCTGGCGCCGGATGTAGGTGCCGGTGGAGATGCGCTTGGTGCCGCTCTGGCTCTCGTCGAGCCCGAAGAGCTGGAGGTCCCAGCCGCGGGCGAGGCGCAGGGCGATCGCCGCGCTGCCACGGTCCCGGCGGGTGCCGACCTCGACCTCCCTCCCCTGGCCGGCGAGCACCTGGGGCAGCAGGGCGGGGTTGGCCTCGAGCAGGGCCCGGACCGGCTCGGCGAAGAGCAGGCTGCCGCCGCTGCGAGTGTGCAGCAGGGTCGAGCCGCGGCTGGTCAGATGAGGCGTGCGGTCCCAGCCCAGGTCGACACGCAGGCGGCCGGGCCGCTCGAGGCGCAGCTCGGCGAACTCGTCGTCCTGGCCCAGGTCGTGGCCGGACAGGGTCGCGAGCCAGGGGTCCTCCTCGGGCTGGTAGCGGACTGCCACCGACTCGAGCAGGACGCCGTTGGGCTCGTCGCGATATCTCTCGAAGCGGGCGTTGCGCTCACCATCGACGTCGGTGGCCTGGCCGCCCACGGTGATCTCGATCTGGGTGTCCTTCGGTTCCTCGGCCCTCGAGGCCGGAGAGCCCACGCCGGCGAGCAACGCGAGACCCGCCGCCATCGTCCAGGTGCGAGGTTGCTTGGTCATCATGGTCGTCGTCCTTGCGGTTGGCACCGGCTCAGCGCTGGAAGAGTGGGCCGGACGGATGGTTGGAGCCATGGATCTGAGGATGGCAGTTGACGCAGGCGCGGTTGGTGTTCCAGACCGCCGCCGAGGTCCCCGCCACGGTCTGGTGGCGGCCCTGCAGATGGCAGGACTGGCAGAGTTGGTTGACCCGCGCCACGAGCAGGCTCTCGTGGTTCGAGCCGTGGGATTTGTGGCAGCTCATGCAGTCCTCACGCACCGGCGCGTGCTCCCACAGGAAGGGACCGCGCTTGTCCTGGTGACAGCTGAAGCAGAGGTCGTTGACCGAGTCGGCGGCCACCAGGTGCTCGTTGGTGGTGCCGTGGGGGTTGTGGCAAGAGGCGCACTCCATCTTGCCGGCGCGGATCGGGTGGCCTGAACGCTGGGCCAGGGCCGGCCGCTGGGCGGTGTGGCAGGAGAGGCAAAGCTCCGTGGTGCTCGCCACGGCCACCGGTCGACGGGCGGGCTTGCCGCCGTGGACACCGTGGCAGTCAACGCAGGCCACCCCGGCCCGCTCGTGCTCGCTGCCCTCCCACAAGGCGTGCCGGCGGTCGTTCTGGTGGCAGGTGAGGCAGGCGCGATCGGCGGCGGCGCCCTTCAGGTGGGCCGGGTTCTGGATGTCGGCGGCATCGCCGGAGTCCATGTGCTGAGCGCCCGAGCCGTGGCAGCTCTCGCAGGAGCTGCCCGCATAGGCGCTGTCGAGGCGGAAGGCTCGACCGTGGGAAGACTGGGTGAAGGCGCCGGCCACGTCGTCATGGCAGTCGGCGCAGGCGGGAGCTTCGGCAGGCTGGGCCGCGAGGGAGCTGGCGAGCCCGATCACCAGGAGAACACCCCCGAGCAAGGCCCTCCCCCACTGGCTACGGCTGGGGAGAGGTTGGAGAGTCTGCATGGACTACCTCCTCCGGAAGGAATGGACGGCCCATGGTCTCGCCGACCCCCGGGCCGCCGGCACACGCCCAGGGGTGGCGCGACCACCCGGCCGGGTGGGGAGGAGATCCCGCCCCTACCGCAGGATCTCCGCCAGCCGCCCCCGCACCACCGCCTCGCCGTGGTCGGCCCGGAGGCGTTCGCGGCCGGCGGTGGCGAGGTCGAGCGCGAGGGCGGGGTCCTCGAGCAGGAGGCGGACGGCCTCGGCCCATTCGGCGGGGGTCTCGGCGAGGAGGAGGTCGCGGCCCGGGTGGGCGGTAGTGCCCGCCGCGGCCCACGGGGAGGCGACCACCGGCACTCCGGCGGCCCAGGCTTCGAGCACCTTGATCGGCGTGCCGGAGCCGGCGGCCAAGGGCGCGAGGGATACCGCCGCCCGGCCCAGCCGGGCCGGCAGGTCGCGGGGAGATGCCTCCAGTTCCGCGCCCGCCGCGGCGGCGAGTCGGCGCAGGGCGCGGGAGGGCCGATCCCCGGCCAGGGTCAGCCCTGCCTCCGGGCCGGCCCGGCGGATCGCCGGCCAGAGCTCGGTCAAGAGGCGTCGGGCTGCATCGGCGTTGGGGAAGTAGCCCAGGTTGCCGGTGAAGATCAGCCGGCCGGGCTCTCGTTCCGAGAGGTCGGGAGCCTCGGTGGGGGCACCTTGGATCAGCGGCAGCACGTGCAGCCGCCCCGCCAGCTCGGCTGGCAGCCGGGCCGCGAGGTGACGGCAGTCCCGCTCGCAGACCACCAGGGCCGCCTGGGCCGAGGCCACCGCGCGCCCCTCGGCCCGGGCCAGGCGGTGCGCCTCCCAACGCCACAGCGGGCGGAGCCAGGGCCGGTCGCGCTCGGCCCGCCGCTCGAAGTTCAAGGCCAAGCTGTCGATCAGGTCCACCACCACCGGCGTCGCCCCGGCTGCCGAGGCGAAGGGAGCCAGGCGCACCAGCTGGAGCCAGACCCGGTCGTGGCGGGGGGCGAGCAGGGCGAGCTTCGTGGCCAGGTCCGCGCTGGCGAAGAGAGCGTTCTGGAAGGGCTGGCCGGTGAGGAGCACCCGGCCCGCCGCGGCGGCCCGCCCGAGGGCACCTTCCAGCCGGTACGGCACCAGCTCGACTCCTGGGGCAATCCCGGCGGGTAGTGCAGCACCTTCTTCCGTCGGAACCAGGGCCGTCACCTCGTGCCCCTCCGCCAGCAGGGGCAGGAGCTGTGCGGCGCGCACCTGGTCCCCGCGGCGCGGCGGCCAGGGATAGCGGGAGGCGACGAAGAGGATGCGCAGGGGTCGCGCCTCCCCCGGGCTAGACGAAGGTCAGCAGGTGCCCGAGCTTCTGGCGCTTGGCCTCGAGGTAGCGGCGGGTGCTCTCGGTGGGCGGCACCTCGATCGGCAGCCGCTCGACGACCTCCAACCCGTAGCCGGCCAGGGCCTCGGACTTCCTGGGGTTGTTGGTCATCAGCCGTACCCGCTCGACCCCCAGGGCGGCGAGGATCTGCGCCGCCATGCCGTAGTCGCGCGCATCGGCGGCGAAGCCCAGGCGCTCGTTGGCCTCCACCGTGTCATGGCCTTCCTGCTGCAGCTCATAGGCGCGAAGCTTGTTGAACAGACCGATGCCGCGGCCCTCCTGGAGCAGGTAGACCAGCACTCCCCGGCCCTCCTCGGCGATGCGCGCCAGCGCGATGTCCAGCTGGTGGCCGCAGTCACAGCGCAGGGAGCCGAAGAGGTCACCGGTCAGGCATTGGCTGTGGACCCGGGCGAGCACCGGCTCGCCACCCGAGAGATCCCCCAGGGCGAGGGCCAGGTTCTCCTCGCCGGTGTAAATCTGGCGGAAGCCGTGGAGGGTGAAGCGGCCCCACACCGTGGGCAGCTCGGGGGCCGCGACCTCGCTCACCACCTTCTCGGTGGCCAGGCGGTGGCGCATCAGGTCGGCCACCTTGAGCACGGCGAGGCCGTGCTCCTCGGCGAAGCGGGCCAGCTCGGGCAGCCGGGCCATGGTGCCGTCCTCGCGCATCACCTCGCAGATCACCCCGGCCGGCGTCAGCCCGGCCAGGCGGGCCAGGTCCACCGAGGCCTCGGTCTGGCCGGGCCGCTCGAGGACGCCGCCGCGGCGGGCGCGCAGAGGGAAGACGTGGCCGGGGCGCAGCAGGTCCTCGGCGCGAGTGGCGGGATCGACCGCGGCGAGGATGGTCGCCGCCCGGTCGGCGGCGGAGATGCCGGTGGTGGTCAGCCCCCGCGCCTCGATCGACACCGTGAACGCCGTGCCGAAGGTCGAGGTGTTGTCCGCCACCATCGGGGGCAAGCGCAGGGCGTCGCAGCGCTCGGGGGAGAGGGAGAGGCAGATCAGACCGCGGCCGTGCCGGGCCATGAAGTTGACCACCTCGGGGGTGACCTTCTCGGCGGCGACGGCGAGGTCGCCCTCGTTCTCGCGGTCCTCGTCATCGACCAGGATCACGACCTCGCCACGAGCGAAGCGGGCGATGGCTTCCTCGACGGGGACGAAGACGGATTGGCGGCTGCTCATCGGGGGGTTCGTGGGGGCTGGTCGCACCAGCCCGCGGCTAGGCGGTCAGTGTAGCGGCGGGTCGGACAGACGGTCAACAACGAAGGACCAAGAGGGCGGACACGGGGAGGCCGCCCCTGCCGCCCAGTGTCATCCCGACCGGAGGGCCGAAGGCCCGTAGCGGAGGGATCTCCCTGGCCGGGTCCTGCTCCGGAGAAGAGATCCCTCGGCTTCGCTCGGGATGACAACCCGTGTCGGGGCGGCCCCCGTGCCTGCCCCCTCTTCTAGAACGGGTTGCCCAGCCAGAAATGGACCTCGTAGCCGCTCTCGCCCTCCTCGCGGTCGAGCTTGAAGCCCACCTCGAGGCGGAAGGGTCCGATCGGGGAAAGGTAGCGCACGCCGAGGCCCGCGCCCAGGCGAGCGTCGTCGAGGTCCACGGCCTGCCAATCCGCCCAGACGTTGCCGGCATCGACGAACACCACGCCCCCGACCGCACCCGCGATCGGGAAGCGCAGCTCCAGGTTGCCGAGCAGCAGGCCGTTGCCACCGATCGCCTGGCCATTGAACAGTGTCTCGCCGGGCACGCCCAGCTCGTCGAGATCGAAGGCGCGGTGGGAGTTGATGCCGCCGGCGAAGAAGCGCTCCGAGATCGCCACTAGGCGGTTGGGCAGCTCCCGCGGCAGGTCCGGGTCCGGCTGGCGGGTGCCCACCGGCTCGATGCCGCCGGCCTTGAGCGAGGTGGCGAGCACTCCCAACCGCCCCAGGGGCCAGTAGCTGGTGCCCTGCACCACCAGCTTGACGAACTCCTCGTCCGCCGACACGAAGGGGAAGGCGTACTGCAGCTGCAGGAAGGCGCTGGCACCGCGAGTGGGGTCGATGGCGTCGTCGCGGTGATCGACGGTCAGGCCGGTGATCAGGCTCGAGATGCGCACCGGCTCGTCGCTGCGGTCGCGGTTCTCGTCGTCGGGGGGCCCCAGGGGGTCCCGCTCGGTCTCGACGATGCGGTAGTCGTAGACCAGGTTCGCGCGGGTGCGGTCGAAGAGAGGGTAGACGGCCTCGACCCGCCCACCCCACTTCTGCGCCTGGAAGGCCTCGCGGGTCTCGTCCGAGTAGAAGAGAGTCCAGGTCAGGGGCAGGTCGAAGCGCCCCACGTAGGGCTGCTCGAGGGTGAGGCGACCCAGCTGGTCCCGCTCCGAGGCCCGCAGCAGGGCGCCGAAGCGGAAGCCCCGCCCGAGCAGGTTGCCGTGGGAGAAGCCCAGCAGGCCGCGCACGCCGTCGTCGGTGTCGTACCCGAGCCCGTAGACCGTGCGCCGGGTCTGGCCCTCCTCGACCCGCACGATCAGGTCGCGGTCGCGGGAGCCCGGCTGGGTGGGCGCCAGGAAGACCTCGACCTCCGAGAAGGCCCCCAACTGGTAGAGGTTGCGCTGCGCCTCGAGCAGCCGGGCCCGGGACACCGGCTGGCGGGAACGCAGCCCGAGGGCTCGGCGGATCACCTCCGGATCGGTGGTGCGCTGGCCGCGGACGATCACCTGCCCCACGCAGGTGACCTGCCCTTCGACCACCCGCATCTCGACGTCCGCTGTGGCCCCGTCCTCCTGCCAGCTGACCTCCGCCGTCACCCGCGCGGAGTCGTAGCCGGCGACCTCGTAGAGCCCGGCCACGAAGCGCCGGGTCTCCTCGAGTAGAAACGGGTGGAAGGGTCCCCCCGACCGGATCAGGCGATCCTCGGCCAGCTGCTTCTCGACCTCGGGGAGATCGAGCTGGGTGACCCCGGTCCAGGAGAGCTTGCCCACCCGGCGACGGGGCCCCTCCTCGATCGGGATCACCACCTTGAGCTCGCCCGCCGCCGGCTCCTCGATCCGCGCCGGGCCGACGCGGGTGCCGTCGAAGCCCTGCTGCACGTAGTAGGTGCGCAGGTTGTCGAGATCCGCCGATAGCTCTTCGTCGACCAGCCGGCCGCTGCCCAGCGCGATCAGCCGCCGGGCCGAAGTGGTCAGGAAGCGGGCCAGCTCTTCGTCGGGGATCTCGCGGTTGCCCTCGAAGTCCACCGCCGTCACCCGCGCCTCGCGGCCGAGCTCGATGGTCAGCCGCACGACCAGCAGATCGGCCCGCCGCTCGGAGGTCGGCGTCACCTTCACCCGGTAGAAGCCCTTCTCCTGGTAGTGCCGGCGGATCCGCCGCGTGCTCTGGAGCAGCAGGGCCTCTTCGTAGCCGTCGTCGCCCAGGAACGGCAGGAGACCCTTCTTCTCGAGATCGCGGCGGTCGGCCCCGACCACCTCCAGCTCGACCTTCGGCCCGAGGGCGACCGGATAGGTCAGCTCCACGCGGACGGACCCCTCGTCGATCACCTCGGACGGGGCCTCCACCCGGGCCTGCCGGTAGCCCTGGCGCACCAGCCATCGCTGGAGCTGCCGGGTCGCCTCTTTGGCCGCGGCCGGCCGGTAGACCGCCCCGGCCTGGGTCGCCAGCTGGCGGCGCAGGGTCTCCTCCCCCACGGCACCGGCGTCGCCCTCGAAGCTCACCGCCGAGACCCGCGCCTGGGGGCCGCTCGCGATCCGGTAGACCACCCGCGCCCGGGTCTGGGCCGGGTCGAGATAGCTGACCCGCAGGCGCACCTGGGCGCCGAGATGGCCCCGCTCGCGATAGTGGTCCTGGAGCACGTAGACGCCGCGCACCACCCGCTCCTCGAAAAAGGGCCGCCCCTGCCAGCCGGCGATGAGCGGGCGGGCGCTCTTGAGCTCGGTGCCCGGCTCGGCCTCCAGCTCGACCTCTTCGACGATCACTCCGGCCCACAGCGCCACCACCACCCGGACCCCCTCGCCCTCCGGCCGGGACCGCACCTCCACCTGCCCCGGCACGCCGGTGGCGTAGAGGCTGACCACCGTTCGCCGCACGGCTTGCTCGGTCAGGGGCTCACCCGGGGCGAAGGCCAAAAGCTTGCGCACCTCGCCGCGATCGAGGCCGGGGATGTCGCTGCGGATCTCGATCGCGGCCACCCGCGGGCCGGCGCCCGGGGGCGTCGGCGCCGGCTCGGGGCAAGGCGAGGGTGGGGCACCCGCCAGGGCGAGGGCCAGCAGGGTGAGGAGGCTGGTGGCAGCCGCCATCAGAAGCGCTTCTCCCAGCGCAAGTCGACGGCGTACTGCTCGGCGTCGATCGACGAGAGCACCACCGTCAGGTCCTTGGCCACCCGCCACTCCACCTCCACCAGGCTCTCGCGGTTGGTCGAGGCGTCGTACTGGTAGGTGACGAAGAGGTCGCGGTTGATCTGCTTGCCGGCGATCACCCGGGCCGCCGAGAGGGAGCCGGAAGAGGAGAACGTCGGGTCGATGCGCAGCTTGTCGAAACCGAAGAGGCTCTTCACCCGGGTGGTCAGGGCAGTCTGCGCGGCCTGGCCGAGCAGCCGCTCGGCATAGCGCTCCTCGCCGGAGGTCGGCTGGCTCGAGGTCCCGCCGGGGACGATCTCGTCCACCCGCCCGCCGGAGGTGAGCAAGGCCAGCACGTCCAGGTTCGGCAGGGGCGGGTTGGAGGAGAAGCTGGTGGTCAACCGCTCGAGGGTGCCCGAGAGGGTGAGCCGGATCTCGTAGGAACGCACCTCGGCGGTGGCCACGAGGTCGATCACCGGGTCGAGCTGGTCGAGGCTGGCGAAGGTCAGAAGGCCCCGGTCGACCCGGTAGGTCGTCTCGTTGTAGACCAGGGTGCCGCCCGGGCGAGCCTGAACCTGGCCGACCAGGATCGGCCGGGCCAGCGACCCGCGCACGGCGAGGTCGGCATCCGCCACCAGCTCGGCGAGGTTGTTGCGGATCACCAGGGCCCCCGGCCCCGACACCACCACGTTGAGCTGGGTGGTCGCCAGAGCGGGGTCCGGCAAGCCGACGGAGAGCCGGCGGCGGCGCAGGAAGTCGCCGAGCAGATCGGTCAGACCGAGGCGGACGTCCTGGACGTAGAGGGCCCGCTCCAGCCGCACGTTGCCGCGCACGATCCGTCCCTCGGGGGTCGGCGTCAGGGAGAGCTCGGCGTCGCCGTCGATCACCCAACCCTCGGGATAGAGCACGTGGACGTCCTCGAGCGAGGCCTGGAAGCGGTAGGCGATCGAGGGCAGCTCGACGGTGCCATAGCCCTGCACCCGGCCGCCGGCGAAACGCCCCTCCAGCCAGTCGAGCACCGCCTGGTTGGGGTAGATCAGGACCACGGCACGGGCCTCGGTGATCGAGTGGGGGAATTCCGCCAGCTTCAGCTCGCCGCCGGCCAGGTCCGCCTGGCCCGAGACCGCTGGCTCCCCGAGCGTGCCGGTGACGGTGCCCAGGGCGCTGACCGTGCCGGCCAGCGCCAAGCCGGGGATCTCGAGGGGCAGCCAGTCGGCCGGTGCCGTGGCCTGGAGATGGAGGTCGAGGGGCTGGCGGCCGGAGAAGCCGATGCGCCCGCCGACGAAGACCTCCGCCTGCTGGCCCGGGTCGCCGAGGTAGAGGGAGTCGATGAGCACGGCCTCCGCGGCAAAGCGGGCCCGGGCCGGCTCGAGGTTGGCCAGGCGGTAGGCGCCCCAGTGGATCGCCACCGGGTCGAGCTCGAGGGCGACCTCCGGCTCTCTGGTGCGACCGCGGACGGCCAGCTTGCCGGCGAAGGAGCCCCCCGACCCGGCCGGCAGCTCGAGCCTGGCGAGCGCCGCGAAGGTGTCGAGCCGCTCCGAGCTCACGGTGAGGGCGAGGTCGGCCTGCTCGGCGTCGAGCAAGCCGCCTCCCGTGACTTCGATCAGGCCGAGCAACGAGCCGTCGAGGTGGAGCTGCTCGCCGTCCCAGCGGCCGACCAGGCGGCCGGGAGCGACCTCGGCCCCTCCGGCCGAGAGCCCGGAAGAGACCACGGTGAGCTCTCCCTGCGGTCTCTCGAGGCTCCCCGAGAGACGGCCCGCCAGCCCGAGACGGCCGCTGTCGATGCCACGGATGAGGTCGAGAGGTGCCTGGCCCAGGGCCAGCTCCGGCGCCGAGACGGTGAGGTCGAGCGGGGTCCCCTGGCCGAGGCCGATCGTCCCGTTGGCTTCGACCGGGCCCGCGGGCAGCTCGAGCCGGGCCGTCCGGAGCCGCACCTCGACGGCGTCGAAAGCCAGGCCGACCTCCAGCCGACGGGCCGCGACGCCGGCGGCTTCGACCGGTGCGATGCTGGCCTCCAGGTCCCCGCGGAGAGCGTCGGCCGGACCCGCGAGGCTCAGCAGCCCCGAGACCGGTCCCACCAGGGGCAGCTCGATGGGCACGAAGGCCGCGAGGCCCGGGTAGGGCCAACCGTTGAGGCGTACGGCCAGCTCCAGGGCCTCGCTCGCCGCGAAGGGCACCCGGCCGGACACGCTGGCCCCGGCGCCCCGGTCGCGGATCTCGAGCGACAGCCGCTCCAGGGCGTCGCTCGACAGCTCGAGGGAGCCGAACACCTCCTCGGCGGCGAATCCCGGCGTGGCCACCGGTGCCAGGTCGAGGTCGAGCTTCGCGCTGATTCCCGCGGCTCCGAAGTCCAGCCGGCCGGAGAGGGTGCCCTCCCCCGAGGTGGGCAGCCAGGCCGGCGGCTCGGCGCTCTCGCCGAGGGGGATCTTCGCCGCCAGCTCCCCGGCGTCGGCGGTATCCACCCGGAAGGCGAAGCCCCCGGACCCGTCGGCGAGCTCCACCGAGAGGCCGGCCAACACGGCCTGCTGAGCGGGGCTGGCCAGCTCCAGGCGATCCGCCAGCAGGCGCCCCCCGGCGAGGCGCAGGGGCAGCCGGCCGGCGAGGGCCACCGCCTCGAGGTCGGTGGCGTCGGGTTCCAGCCGCAGGTCGAGCAGCCCGTCGCCGCCGAGCAGGGCCGCGGGCAAGAGCCGGTAGCGCACCGGGCCCGACACCCGGCCTGCGAGCCCCGGGATCTCGACCCCGAGCCCGGTGAAGACCTGGCGGACCTCGGCTCCCGCGACCTCGAGCTCGAGGGTCACCGCGTTCTTGGGGTCGGCGAGATCCACCCGCGCCGTGCCGGCGACGCTGCCACCCACGAAGGCCAGGCTCTCCATGGCGAAGTCGAGCTGGCGGGGGCCGCCCTCGATCGATAGGGCGAGATCGGCCGCCCGCCAGGGCCGGGCGTCGATCGCCGGGGCCCGGGCCGTGCCGGTGAGGCGCCACGGTGTCCCCCCCGTCCAGTGGAGCGCCCCGTCGACCTCGACCGGCCCCAGGACCTCGCCGTCGAGGTAGCCCAGCTCGGTGAGCAGCTCGAAGCCGGAGGAGCCGCGGAAGGTGAGGTCGAGGGTTTCGGGCTTCGTCCCCGTCGCCAGGGAACCGCCGACGGCGAGGTCGAGGGCCTGGCCCGTGACGTGGCCCTCCTCGATCGACAAACGGCCGCCGGCCCAGGCCAGGTCGAGGGTCAGGCCGACCGGGTACGGCTGGCCCGCCGGCAACAGCAACCCGACCGTGCCCGCGGCGAGGTGGCCTGCGTAGCGCCCCT
>JBIOYC010000059.1:0-6308 GCA_044869955.1 Thermoanaerobaculia bacterium
GCGGTTGTTCGTGTTGGGCTCCGGATCGCGCGGCAATTGCTACGCGCTCGAGTGTAACGGGCGGGTGCTGCTGATCGATGCCGGGTTCAGCGCGCGCGAGATCGCGCGGCGAGCGGCCGTGGTGGGACTCTCGTTGGAGCGGGTGGTCGGGGTCGCGGTGACCCACGAGCACGGCGATCATGCCCGCGGCGCCGGGCGCCTGGCGGCTCGGGCGGACGTACCGATCCTCACCGCGCCGGGCACCTGGGCTCGCCTGGGCAGCCAGCGAGCCACCCGCCACCTGCCACTGGGACTGCTGCACGAGGTGACGCTGGGTCCGTTCATCATCCGAGCATCGCCTACCAACCACGACGCCGCGGAGCCGATGGCGATCGTGGTGCGGACCACCGACGCAGCGACGATCGGCGTCGCCTACGATTTCGGCCGCGCGACCACTGCGACCCGCTATTTGCTGCGGGACCTCACCGCGATCGTGCTGGAAGCCAACCACGACGACATCCTGCTGCGGACCAGCGGCTATCCGCCCGTGGTGCAGCAGCGTATCGCGGGGTCGGGCGGCCACCTGTCGAATCGTGCGGCCGCGGAGCTGCTGGCGGAGCTGTCGCACCCGGGTCTCGGCGTGGTCGTGCTGGCGCATCTGAGCCAGCGCTGTAATACGGCCGCGGAGGCCCGCGGTGCGGTGGAACCGGCGCTGCGCCGGGCGGGGTTTCGGGGGCTGCTGTTCGTTGCCGAGCAGGATGCGCCGCTAGCGGGAATCGAGCTCCGCCCCGGGCCGGCACAGATGTCCCTCTCGCTGTAGTCCCTACGTAGGGCTCTTGTCCGGATCAGGGGGAATCGGCACCGAATCTGGCCGAGGCGTCGGCGGTCCGAGCTTATCGAAGGTGACGGCCTCGGTGAGGTCCCCGCCGGACAGCACCATCTGCTTTCCCTTGCCCTTGAGCTTGAGCCGGTAGCTCACCCATTCGCCGCCCAGGGTGAGGAGCAGACTATCAGGTTTCACGCGCCAGCGCACCGTCTCCTTGCCGTAGCTCGCGCTCGAGTCGGGCCGCACGACCACCGTGCGAGGTCCCAGCTTCTTGTCCCCCTGCTTGAGATCGAATTTCCAGGTGCCGACCAGACTATCGCCCGGCGAGGACTGGGCGCGAGCCGGGCCGATCGCGACGCTTATCATCACCAAGACCAGAACCAGACGCGGCATGACTCTCCTCACGGGGAACCCGCCGGAAGCTAACCCGCCCGGTCCTGGTCGTCAGCCGCACCGCGTCGGGGTCCTGTTCGCGGCCCTGTTCAAGAGTGAGCGCTGGCAGCCGGTCGCGGCTGTCGGGCCCGGGCGGGGGATGGCCCTCGGGCTGCGCGCGCGCTTCTGACCGAGGGGCCAACAGAAACGCTCCGGCAATTGCCGGAGCGCTCTGCCCTGCTAGATCTGCGAGCCGAACTCAGTACATCCCGCCCATGCCGCCCGGAGGCGCCGCGGGAGCCGGCTTCTCTTCCTTCTTCTCGACCACCACGCACTCGGTGGTCAGCAGGAGGCCGGCGATGGACGCGGCATTCTGCAGCGCCGTGCGGGTGACCTTGGTGGGGTCGATGACGCCCGACTTGGCCAGGTCCTCGTAGGCGTCGGTCTGGGCGTTGTAGCCGAAGTTCTTCTCCTTCGACTCCCGCACCCGCTCCACCACGATCGAGCCCTCGGCGCCGGCGTTCTGGACGATCATCCGAATGGGCTCCTCCAGCGCCCGGCGCACGATCTCGACGCCGATCTTCTCGTCTTCGGTCCCCTTGAGCTTCTCCAGCGAGGTCTGGGCCCGGAGCAGCGCCACGCCGCCGCCGGCCACGATGCCCTCCTCGACTGCCGCGCGAGTGGCGTGCAACGCGTCTTCCACCCGAGCCTTCTTCTCCTTCATCTCGGTCTCGGTCGCGGCACCCACGTTGATCACCGCGACGCCGCCGGAGAGCTTGGCCAACCGCTCCTGCAGCTTCTCCTTGTCGTAGTCGCTGGTGCTCTTGTCGATCGCAGCCTTGATCTCGTTGATCCGGCCCGAGATCCCATCTTCCTTGCCCTTGCCGTCGACGATCGTGGTGTTGTCCTTGTCCACCACGATCCGCTTGGCGCGGCCGAGATCGTTGAGGGTCGCGTTCTCCAGCTTGAAGCCGACCTCCTCCGAGATGACCTGGCCCGCCGTGAGCACGGCGACATCGCGCAGCATCTCCTTGCGCCGGTCACCGAAGCCGGGCGCCTTCACCGCGCAGACCTTCAGCGTGCCGCGCAGCTTGTTGACCACCAGCGTTGCCAGCGCCTCGCCCTCGACGTCTTCCGCGATGAGCAGGAGGGGCTTGCCCGTCTGGGCCACCTTCTCGAGGATGGGGAGCAGCTCCTTCATCGCCGAGATCTTCTTGTCGTGGATCAGGATGTAGGGGTCCTCGAGCGCCGCCTCCATCTTCTCCGGATCGGTGACGAAGTAGGGCGAGAGGTAGCCGCGGTCGAACTGCATACCGTCCACCGTCTCCAGCGTGGTCTCGAGGCCCTTCGCCTCCTCGACCGTGATCACGCCGTCCTTGCCGACCTTCTCCATCGCCTCGGCGATGAGATTGCCGATTTCCTTGTCGTTGTTTGCGGAGATGGTGCCGACCTGGGCGATTTCCTTCTTGCCCGCCGACGGGGTCGAAATGCTCTTGAGGTAGTCGACGACCGCGTCCACCGCGCGGTCGATGCCCCGCTTGAGCTCCATCGGGTTGGCGCCGGCGGTGACGTTCTTGAGGCCCTCGCGAAAAATCGCCTGGGCAAGCACGGTGGCCGTGGTGGTGCCGTCGCCCGCGAGATCGCTGGTCTTAGTCGCGACCTCTTTCACCATCTGGGCGCCCATGTTCTCGATCGCATCGGACAGTTCGACTTCCTTGGCTACCGTGACGCCGTCCTTGGTGACGGTGGGGGAGCCAAACTTCTTGTCGATGACGACATTACGGCCCTTGGGGCCGAGGGTCACCTTCACCGCCTCGGCCAGATGATCGACGCCCTTCTTGAGCCTGGCCCGGGCCTCGGTGTTGAACAGCAGTTCCTTCGCAGCCATGCGTAATTCTCCTGTCGGTTGAGGCGGATGCGTCGATTAGAGCTTGGCGAGGACGTCGGAGGCCTTGATGATGATGACCTCTTCGCCCTCGAGCGTGAACGACGTGCCGCTGTACTTCCCGTAGATCACCGTGTCGCCGACCTTGATGTCCATCGCGATTCGCTCGCCCTTGTCCGTGAGCCGGCCGGGGCCCACGGCGATGACCTCGCCCTGGGTCGGCTTCTCTTTGGCGGTGTCGGGGATGTAGAGTCCGCCCCGCATCGCCTCGGCCTCGTCTGCCGGAAGGACGACCACGCGGTCCTCGAGGGGGTGAATCTTGAGGTCCTTCTTGCCCTTCGTCGCCGTTGCCGTCGCCATCGCTTGCCTCCAGTGCCGCTTGGGTGGTGTCGTGAACTCGTGACGCAGTACAAACTTAGCAGTTGCGCTTCAGGAGTGCCTAGCACTCTCTACTGGGGACTGCCAGGTCTCGCGCGCAAAGATACAACCCCGCCTCTCCCTGTCAAGAACCCGGGCCCCGCTCGGCTTGACTTGCCTCCCGGCCCCGCAGATGTTCCTCGCCGTTGTTGCGCCCGAAGCTCAACTGAGGAACCGGGAATGACGCTGCTCGCCGCATCTGCCGTTGCCATGGTAGTCGCCCTCCAGGGGCCGCCGGCCGCTCCGCCGCCGGTGTCTGTCAAGGTCGACTCCTCCCGTCACGAAGTGGTGATCGTCACCGGGCCGTGGAAGCTCCCCAACATGCCGCCCATGGACGACCACGCGATGATGGACATGGGCGCCCACGACGCCCCGGTCCAGCGCTTCACCTGGCCGGTGGACGGGTGGTATCGCGGCTTCAAGTATCAGTTGGTGGACGGCCAGGGCAACGTGCTCGACCGCCGGATCATGCACCACATGATCATGGTGAACTTCGACCGGCGACAGTTGCTCTACCCCGCGGTCGAGCGCCTGGGCGGGGCCGGCAGCGAGACCGATGACGCGGCGGTGCCCAAGACCATCGGCGTGCCGCTGTCCAAGGGCAACCATCTTGGCTTCTACATCATGTGGCACAACGAGACCGGGAAGGACCTCGACGCGGTCTACCTCAGGTACTCGATGCTGTGGATGCCGACCAATCAGAACCCACGCCCGGTGAGCTCGCTGCCCATCTACATGGACGTGAACCTCACCGTCGGTGGCAGCAACATGTTCGACGCCCCGCCGGGCAGATCCACCAAGGCGTACGAGTTTACCCTCCCCGTGGGGGGCCGGCTGCTCGGTGTCGGCGGGCACCTTCACGACTACGGCTTGATGGTGCAATTAGAGGACGCGGCGACCGGGAAGGAGCTGGCGCGGGTGGTGGCCAAGCGGGACTCGGCCGGCCGGGTGCTCAAAGTGAGTCGCAAACTCTTCGGCGTCAGCGGCGAGGGACTGAAGCTCGAGGGCGGGCACCGCTATCGGGTGGTCGGCACCTACGACAATCCCACCAACAAGACCGCCCCCGGCGTCATGGCTCACATGGTCGGGCTGTTCGTGCCGGAGGACTTGAGCAAGTGGCCCAAGGTCGACACCTCGGACCCGACCCTGCGCAAGGATCTCGCGTCCCTCAAGGTCCCGGGCTACGCCGACGCGACCGCGGGCGGCTCGCAACACATGCACCACCAAGAGCGGTGAGAGGTAAGAGGTGAGAAGTAAGAGGGGGGCTCCGTCTGCGACCGGAGCCCCCCTCTTACCTCTCACCTCTCACCTCTCACCTCTCACGATCCTCCTGGCTCCCACCCATCGCTTGTGCCACCACCGGCCGTACGGGTCGTCCGGGCTAAGCAGGCTCAGCTGAACCCCACGGCTTGCGCTATGAATGAAGCGGCCGCCGCCCACGTACAGTCCCACATGCGTCACCGGTCCACCCCGGGTGGAAAACGTGAGAATGTCGCCCGGCTCGAGTGCATCGATGCTCCGGTCTACCTTGTCGCCCGCTTCGGCCTGCTCCCTGCTGGTTCGCGGAAGCGAGATCCCGTAGCGACCGTAGGCGTACTGGATCAGCCCCGAGCAGTCGAATCCCTCGGTTGTCGTCCCGCCGAGCCGGTAGGCGGTCCCCATGTTGGCGGCGGCCGCGGCGACAACTGAATCCGCGAGGGTAGCCTCGGTGCCCAGGCGGCCGACCGTCGAAAGTGGTATAGGTCGGGTGTCCGGGCGGGCTTCTCCGACCGGAGATGGCTCTGGGGTTCTCGGCTCCGCCGGCGTGCGAGCCCGTCCGCCGAACACCGCACCCACCCGGAACGAGAGCTCCGGCCCGTCGCGGCCACCCGGCGTGAGCCGGCGCCAGCGCGCCTCCGCTGCCACTGAGAGAAACGATACCGGCAGCACCTGGTAGCCCGCTCCCACCGACCACGATCCCCAAAAATCCCGGGCTGCGTCGGTCGCAAACCCTCCCGCCAGGCCCCCCAGCGCATAGGCTCCCTGACGGGCCTCCCGAAACAGTGCGAGATCGACCCCCGCCCCCCAGAGCCGCTCGCCCAACTGACCCGACGCCCGCAGATGGGTTCCGTACATGGCGACCGACAGCGGACCCAGCACCGGATGCTCGATCCCTGCGCGGACGACGGTCCAGTCATCGCCCTCGAAGAACCGCCCGACCTCGACCGCCGCGTCTTGCGCCTGCACCGCGGTCGCGACTCCGAGCGCGAGCACGGCGGCGGTTGCCGCCACTCTGATCCGGCTCATTTTGATGCCCGCACCGGCTGCCCGGTCCGCAGATTGACCCGATACTCGTCACCCGGCGCGCAGCGATTCCAGATCCGGGCGCTCACGGTCGAGTCGTTCACCAATCGGGGCACGTCGCGGGTGTAGAGCAGCGGAACCGGGATTCGCCGATCTCCTGCGCGAATCTCGAGCACCCGTTCCAGGCACGCCGCCCCCGCGCTGTCGTGGGCTTCACGGGCGAGCGTATACCAGAGCTCGATGCCGTGCGGGGCGCGCAAGACCAGCGAATCCGCCGGCGCGGCTGCTCCCGCTGTCTCGCCAGCCGTCGCGGCACCCTGGGTAGCGGGTGCGTCCGCTCCGCGCTGGCCGCCACAGCTCGCCACGGCCGCGAGCAAGGGCAACCTACGAAGTCGGATCGGCAGTCTCTGCGGCATCGGGGCCGGTGACGATGTCGGGCGTGCCATCGCTCCGCACGGCCAGTACTTCGCGTACCTGACGCGAGCGGCGGAGTACGCCGAGCCAGGCGAGGATCGTGAGGAAGCCGGCGAGCGCTCCCACCGCGAC